>NZ_JBYVYK010000060.1:0-32633 GCF_058148405.1 Mycobacterium sp. DHQP2018-32-09
CAGCGGCCGCGGCTCGACCGCCGCGGCGAACCTGTCCGCGCCGGCGAGCAGCCGCTCGGTCGCGGGCCTGCCACCCACGGCCCGCGGATCGGCGCAGCGCACGGAGATCAGGGTCTGGCGGCCGGACAGGTCCCAGCCGAGTCGCCGGGCGCGGTCCAGGAGGGCGGCGAGGTCGCCGCCGTCGGTGCTGAGCAGGTCGGCCACCAGCGATCCGCGCAGTCGCTGCTCCACCTCGGCCGCCGTGCGAATGCGCATGAGTTCCAGTGCGGTGACGACGGTCGCATGCTCCACCGCGCGGACGTCGAGGCCCGACAGCGGCGTGTCACCGGCCCCGGTCGAGGCGCCGATGCGCACTCGGGCGACCACCTCGCCGTCGAGGGTGACGTCGGCCGCCGTGGCGTCGGGCGCCGTGGCGTCGGGGCCGCCGGTGGTCGTGGCCCAGTCGGCGTCGGCCAGCGCCGTGCCGTAGACGTCCTCGATCAGGACGGGGCGGCGCAGCAGTTCGGCCAGCGCGGTCGCGACGCCGGACACGCCCTCGCCGCGCAGGGCGGTGGCGGTCAGCAGGCGGTGGACCTCCTCGGCGCGCCGCAGTTCTCGGATGGTGTCCTGCTCGCGTGACCGCAGTTGAGCGGTGCCCAGGGCGATGGCGACCTGCGATGCCAGCGTCGTGACGAGGCCGATCTCGACGGCGTCGAACCGATGGGGCGAGGCGTGGTAGCCGTTCAATGCGCCGACCACGGCGCCGGCGCGACGCAGCGGCACCGAGATGAGTGACCGGTACCCCTGCTCGTGCGCGACGCCGCCCCACGGGCCGATGCCCGGCGTGGTCTCGATGTCCTCGAGCGTGACGATCCGATCGGTGCGGTAGGCGACGCTGGTGGGCGCCTCCTCGGCGCCGCTGACGTCGAGCAGGATGGGCCGTTCGGCGTTGACCTTCGCGATGTAGTCGGGTGACAACCCGTAGGCGCCGGCGATGGTCAGCGCCCGCGAGTTCGCATCGGGCAGGAAGACCGCGCAGAAGTCGTACCCGAGCAGGTCGCAGGCGGTGCGGGCGACCCGGGCCAGCAGGTCGGTGACGGGCTCGTCACCGCCGACGGCCTCCCCGATGCCGGCCAGCGCGTCGAGCCAGCGCTCCAGATTGGGTCTAGATGTTTCGACCGACATGTCATACAGCGTAAGTGTGTATCGCCAAACATTGCCGCGATGACGCCCGTCCCGCAATCTGGGTGTCGGCGGTGAGCGCCATCACACATGACGAGGAGGTTGGGTGTGCGACATGGAACCCGGATGTTGCGCGGTGCGGTCGCGGCCGCCGCGGTGGCGATGGTGTCGGTGACGGTGACCACGGGCTGCGCGGCGGGCCTCGGAGGCCCGGCGTCCTCGCGCTCCGCCCAGGATGGCGTCATCCGCTTCACGTTCGCGCCCGACCCCATCTGGGACTACATGAACGAGACGGGCATCGTCGACGCGTGGCAGCGCGACACCGGCTACCGCATCGAGACCAGCGCGACGTGGGACGAGTTCGGCCTGTTCGCCGGCGGGCACGCCGACGTCATCTCCACGGCCTCGTTCGAGGTTCCCGGGCTGGAGGAACAGACCAAGCGCGCCACCACGATCATCGGTCGTTACAACGCCGAGCGCAGCCGCATCCTGGTGCGTGCCGACGACCCGGCCCGGACCATGGCCGACCTGGAGGGCAGACGCCTCGGCGTCTTCACCACGGTGTCGGGAACGCTGGTGTGGAGCGCGTTGCTCGAGCAGATGCACGGCATCGACCTCGCCGACGACTACCAGGTCGTCGTCGCTGACATCCAGAATCTCTCGAACCTGTTGGCGCGCGGCGAGATCGACGCGTGCATCTGCTATCCCGACCTCTCGGCGCGTGAGCTGCGCAACGGCAGCGTGCGTCCGCTCTACGACGGCAAGTCGTCGGCCGACCTGTTCGCCGAACTCGATGCTCCCGGGCACGACGGCCCCATGGGCAACGTCTTCGTGGCGCGGACGGAATGGGTCGACGGGCACCCGGGAGAGGTGTCGGCGTTCCTGGACCTGTGGACGCGCGGTCTGGCCGAGTGGCGCCAGCACCGCGACGACATGATCGAACGCTACCCTCAGCACTTCGCCGTCGAGACGCCCGAAGACATCGCATTCATGAAGGACTATGTTTCGCAACATGATTGGGTGGTCGACGACGTGCGCTTCGACGACGGGTGGGCGCGCGACGAGAGTTCCGTGTTCGACCTGATGCGCCGGACCGGGGTGATCGGCGACGACGTCACCGATCCCACGTTCCTGCCCTCCGAAGGAGCCCCGCAGTGACGCAGACCATCACCCCGCCCGATGCCGCTGCGGTGCGCGACGATTCGACCCGCCGCAGACGGGGGTCCGCCGGTCCGCGACGGTGGCTGGTCTCGGGCGCGGCGCTGCTCCTCGCCGTGGCCGTGTGGGCCGTCGTCGCCGCCTGGGTCGACGATCCCATCCTGCCGCAGCCGCTCGACGTGTTCGAGCGCGTCGTGGCCATCGTCGCCTCTGGCGAAGCGGTAACCAACTTCGCGTCCAGCATCGGCAAGATCGCGGCGGGCTTCCTCATCGCGATGTCGGCTGGGCTGGTCGTCGGGTATGCGATGGGCCGCTCGCGATTCCTGACGTCGTACTTCTCCCTGCCACTGTTCGTGCTGGGCAACATGCCGGGCCTGACGTATGCGGTGTTCGGGCTCTTGATCTTCGGCGTCGGCGCGGGTGGCCCCATCGTGGTCTCCGCGTTGGTGGCACTGCCCTTCATCGCCATCAACGTCGCCGAGGGCGTGCGCTCGGTCGACGGCAAACTGCTCGCCATGTGCCAGGCGTTCGAGCGCAATCGGCGCGACGTCCTGCGTCACCTCTACCTGCCCGCGCTGGCGACGTTCGTGTTCGCGGGCGTGCGGTACGGGTTCGCGATGGCCTGGAAGGTGGAGGCGCTCACCGAGGTGTTCGGCGCCAGCAACGGGGTCGGCTTCATGATCCGCAAGGCCTACCAGGAATTCCAGGTCGCCGACATGCTGGCGTGGACGGCGCTGTTCATCGCCGCCATGATCCTCGTCGAGCGTGCTCTGGCCTACCTCGAGAACCGGTTCTTCGCCTGGCGGAAGGAAATCGCATGACCATCTCCTCGACGTCACCATGGCGCAGGCAGCTGCGCGGCCAGGCCGCCAGCGCGGTGGCCGTCGCGGCCGCCCTGCTGACCATCCTGGGCGCCTGGCAGCTGGCCGTCGTGGTGGGCAACCGGATTCCGTCGCCCACCGACACCGTGGACAGCCTGGTGGCCGAGGCCGCGCTCGGCCAGCTGTGGCACAACCTGGCCATCAGCATGAACCGCTTCGTGCTGGGCCTGGCGCTGGCGCTCGTCGTCGGTGCGGCCATCGGCATCTGGATGGGCCTGTCCCGGTGGGCGGATCTGGCGTTCTCGGATCTCACCGCCGCCGGGCTGGCCATCCCCGCCGTCATCTGGGCGTTGCTCACCACCATGTGGTTCGGCTTCGGCTGGTTGACCCCGGTGCTGACGGTGTTCCTGTCCGGATTACCCTTCGTGGTGGTCAACATCGCCAAGGCCACCCGTGCGGTACCCGCCGACCTGCTCCTGATGGCACGGGCGTTCGGCGTCTCCCGGGGCCACGTGCTGCGCCACGTCGTGGCTCCTGCGGTCGCCGGGTCCACCGTCGCCGCAGTGCGGTTCGCGATCATGAGCGCCTGGAACGGCCTGCTGCTCGCCGAGTGGTTCGGCGCCACCTCCGGCGTGGGCTGGCGTTCCCGCTACTGGTACGACGCCAACCAGCTCGACGGGTTCTTCGCCTGGGTGCTGGTCTTCATCGTCGTCCTGATCATCGCCGACCTCCTGCTCCTCGGCCCCATCGAACGCTTCGCCACCCGGTGGCGCACCGCCTAACGAGAAAGCGAGAAACCATGGCCTCCATAGACATCCGCGACCTGGTCAAGGACTATCACGACCGCAGCGGCAAACGCACCCGCGTCATCGACGGCATCGATCTGACGATCTCGGGCGAGACGTTCGTGTCCGTCGTCGGCCCGTCGGGTAGCGGCAAGACGACACTGCTGAACATCGTCTCGGGCATCGAGACCAAGACCTCGGGCACCGTCAGCCTGAGATCCGACGGCCGCGACGCCCGGGTGGGCTACGTGTTCCAGGACCCCCGGTTGCTGCCATGGCGCACCGTGATGGCCAATCTCGGCTTCGTGCAGCACGAACGGGACGGGTGGCAGGAACGGGCCAGGCACTACCTGGACCTGGTGGGGCTGAGTCATTGCGCCGACCGCTATCCGGCCCAACTCTCGGGCGGCCAGCAGCAGCGCATCGGGATCGCCAGGGCCTTCGCCGTCGAACCCGACGTGCTGCTGATGGACGAGCCGTTCAGTCACCTCGACGCCATGACGTCGCGCACGCTGCGCGAGCATCTCGAACGCATCTGGCTGGAGTCGCGGCGCACGGTGATGTTCGTGACGCACGACGTCACCGAGGCCGTGCAGCTGTCGGACCGCATCGTGGTGCTCGCCCCCGGCGGGCGGATCCACGAGGTCATCGACGTCGACCTGCCGCGGCCGCGCAAGGCGTCCGACCCGGCCGTGGCGGTCCTGCAGGCAGAGGTACTGGCGCGCTTCGAGGCGCTGGAGGCGGCCGCGGCATGAGCACCCTGCGATCCGGCCCCATCGACGTCCACGCCCATTGGATTCCGGAAAGCCTGTTCGGGCTGCCCCCGGGTTCTCCGGTGCCGCCCCTGCATGGGCGCGACGGCCAACTACACCTGGGTGAACTGCCGCTGTCCATCGAGACCGCCGCGATGAGCGACGCGGCGCGCGTCCTGGCCGACACCGACGCCGCAGGACTCGGCGCGCGAGTGATCTCGGCCCCGCCGTTCGCGTTCCCGGTGGCCGACGACCCCGGCGTCGACGCCTACGTGGGTGCGTTCAACGACGAACTGGCCAGGGTGTGCCGCGACAGCGGCGGCAGGCTGCTCGGGCTGGGCCTGGTGTCGCTGCACGATCCGGACGCCGCGCGCCAGCAGATGCGCGCGATGGCGCGTGACGTGGTGCGGGGCATCGCCGTGCCGCCGCTGCTCGGGCCGTCGTCGTTCGACGTGGAGCCGATGCGCGATCTGCTGCGCGCGGCCGTCGAGCACGACATGGCGGTGCTGGTACATCCCATGCAGCTGGCGCGGCCGGAGTGGTCGTCGTACTACCTGACGAACCTGATCGGCAATCCCGTCGAAACCGCCACGGCGGCAGCCTCGCTGGTGTTGGGGGGAGTGCTCGAGGAATTGCCGGACCTGCGCGTCTGCCTGCTGCACGGCGGCGGATGCGCGCCGGCGCTGGTGGGGCGCTGGCAACACGGGTGGACGCGTCGCTCCGACGTGCGCAGCGCGGACACGGCCTCGCCGCGCGACGGTTTCGCGAAGTTGTGGTTCGACACGCTCACCCACGACGGGCCCGCGCTGCTACTGTTGCGCGCGCATGCCGATGCGACGCACCTGATGTGCGGCAGCGACTACCCGTTCGACATGGGCGTGGCGCGACCACTGGACCTGCCGCACGACGCGGGCATCGACGATGCCGCACTCGAGCGCAACGCGCGGCGCTTCCTGGGGTTCGACCCCGCGCAGTGACGCACCGGTTTGAGATCACGACGTTGGTACGAGAGATGGAGAAGAGATGAGCACTGCCACACCGGAATTCCTCACCGACGCACCGCTGGCGGGCACGCTGGTCGGATCGAACTTCGAGGGGTGGAGCGACGAGCTTCGGGCGGAGTTCGAGAACCATTCGCACGACGGGCACGTGGGATCACGGCTGTTGAGCGAGAACGACCGGGTGCGGGTGTGGGAGATCAGGCTGGCGCCGGGGGAGCGGTTCCATGCGCACCGGCACGTGCTGGACTACTTCTGGACTGCGGTGGTGGCGGGTCGCAGCCGCCAGCACACGTCCGACGGGACGACGCGCGAGGTGTCCTACGATGCCGGTGAGACCCGGCACTTCGCCTTTGCCGCAGGGGAGTTCCTGCTGCACGACATCGAGAACGCCGGGGACACCGAGCTGGTGTTCACCACCGTCGAGCACCTCGACTCTGCGAACGCGCCACTGACGCTGTGACCTTCGGCCGCATGGCTCAGTCCGCTGGGGTCGGTCGGGTCATGCCGGTCAGTCCGGTAGGGCGGCCAGCGCGGTGCGCAGGATGCGGCCCGTCGCCTCGCGATCGGGATCGCGACGCACCACCAGGCCCTTGGCGAAGGTGAGCTTGTCGCCGTCCTTGCGGGGCGCGACGTGCAGGTGCACGTGGAAGACGGTCTGGAATGCCGCCTTGCCGTCGTTGATGGCGATGTTGTTGCCGTCGGCCTGAAGTTCGGAGGCCCGCGCAGCGCGGCCGATGCGCTGGCCGATGCGGACCATGTCGCCCAGCGTCGACGGCGGGGTGTCGGTGAGATCCACGCTGTGCCGCTTGGGAACCACCAGCGTGTGTCCACGCACGATCGGTCGGATGTCGAGGAACGCCAGGTAGTCGTCGTCCTCGTGAATGCGGACGGCCGGGGCGTCCCCGGCGACGATGGCGCAGAACACGCATTCCATGCCGACACGGTAGTCAAGGAGTGCGCGGCGCTACGACCGACCCGTCATGACCTCATCCGCCCCTCCTGATTCGCCCTCGGGCTTGTCGGTGGTCGAATGTATGTTCGAGTCGTGGGGTTGGGTGAGGTTCGGGTGGCGGTGGCGGGGTTGCGGGCCGCGTTCGCCGACTGCGACCTGGACACCGTGACCCTCGACGAACTGTTCGCCCTGGGCGACGAACTGGAGACCCTGGGCTGCGCGCTGCCCGCGCAGTGGCACCGCGTGCTGACCGAACTGCAGTGCCACACCACCCCCAAAGAGGTCGGGGCCAAGTGCTGGCGGGAGGTGGTGGCGGTGCGGTGGCGGCTCTCGGGCCGCGAAGCGAGTCGCCGCCTGGCCGAGGCCACGGTGTTGGGGCCGCGGCGTTCGGTGACCGGGGAGGCGTTGGCGCCGGTGCTGCCGGCGCTGGCGGCCGCGCAAGCCGGCGGGTTGCTCACCGGGGAGCACGTGGCCGTGATCCGCGACGGGCTGCGCGAGGTGCCCGGCTGGGTGAGCCGCGCGGAGCGCGAACGCCTCGAACTGGACTGGGTGCGCCACGGGGTGGGGCACGGTCCCAAGGAGTTGCGGGATCAGATCGGACTGACGTTGGCCGAGATCGACCCCGACGGCCCCGAACCCACGGATCGAGAACCCGAGCGGATGCGCCGCCGAGAGGTGGTGATCGGTTCCCAGCGGCGTGACCGCACCGTCCCGCTGACCGCCTCCCTGACCCCGGAGGCGGCGGCGCTGCTGGAGGTGCTGTTGGCCAAGTACGCCGCCCCGGGCATGTGCCATCCCGACGACGCCGAGCCGTGTGTGTCGGGGACGCCGTCGCAGGCCCAGATCGACGGCGATGCCCGCACGGTCGGTCAGCGGCGTCACGACGCGTTGGCGTTCGTGCTGCGCGCCGCCCTGGGGAACAAGGAACTCGGCACGCTGACGGGGATGCCGACCACGGTGATCGTGCGGACCACGCTGGCTGATCTGGCCGCCCGCGCCGGGATCGCGGTCACCGGCGGCGGGACGCTGATGCCGATCCCGGACGTGTTGGCGATGGCGGCCCGCAGCGACACCACGGGGTGTCTGGTGGTGTTCGACGGGGCGACGCGGGAGGTGATGGACTGCTACCGGACCCGGCGTACGGCGAGCACCGCGCAGCGGTGGGCGTTGATCGCCCGCGACGGGGGCTGCACCAAGCCCGGCTGCACCGTGGGGGCGTATGGCTCCCAGGCTCATCACGCCCGCCGGGACTGGGCCGCCGGCGGGCACACCAACGTCGATGACATGTGTTTGGCGTGTGGGTGTGACAATCGGTTGGTCGCCGACGGGCAGTGGCGCACCCGCCTCACCGATGATCATCAGACCGAGTGGCTGCCGCCGCCGCACCTGGATCACGGGCAGGCCCGGGTCAACCACTACCACCACCCCGACCGGATCCGGATCGCATCAGAGCACGCGTTCACCCCACCAGACCCGGTGTCGGAACCGGCGCGGCCACGCCCGGACTGGTCACCCGATGACCCGTGGGCACCCACCAGCGACCACGACCGCGGCCGGCTGAAACACCCGCCCCCGGCCCCGCCCAGGGTCGAGGACCCCTGGGCACCCGACCCCCCGACCCCAGCAGCCACCCCCGACCCCACCACCCCCGACCCCACGACCCCAGGCGGACCCGAACCACCCCACGACACCGCGGTCTGACGACACGAGAACGGCAGCGTCACGCCATCCCCGCCACCAGGAGTGGCGGGCCGGGTCGATGCGTGGTTCGCGCCGGGAACGGAACGGTGGCACGAAATTTCCCTTGCGCTAGACGTTTTCGTCTGCCCACTCGGCGAGACGGCGCTCTCGCTCGGCCGCGTCGACCTCTTCGACGCGGGTCATCACCGCCCACCGCTGACCGAACGGGTCGACGATGGAGGCGAAGCGGTCACCGGTGACGAAGGTGCTCAACGGTTCTCGGACGGTCGCGCCCGCAGCTTCGGCCCTCGCGACCACCGCGTCGGCATCGGGGCAGTAGAGCACCATCGAGTGGGTCACCGTATCCCCGCGGGTGACCGCCGCGAGCCCGTAGGCCGGGTTGGGGTCCGACAGTTGCAGTCGTCCGGTCCCGAAGTCCAACTCGGCGTGCGCGATCGAGTCGTCGGATCCGGTCATCCGCTCCGTCACGGTCGCACCGAACACCGAGACGTAGAACTCGATGGCCGAGGCCGCACCGTCGACGACGAGGAAGGGGGTCAAGCTGGTGTATCCCTGTGGGATCGGTCGTACGCTCACCGCCCCAGCATCGCCTCCCGACCACGACGCGCGATTGGAAGAACGCGCCACGGATTCCGTCGAGGGCACGACGCGGCCGGGGGCCGGAACGGCAGAACGGCTCAGGACCGCACGGCCGGTGGCGCCTTCCACTCACCGGAGAGCGCCTCCTGCTTCGGCCAGTAGAGCCGCATGATCACGTGGAACGGTCCCGGCGGCGCGGGGAGCCAATTGGCCTCCCTGCCCGGCCCCGGCGACCGATGCTGGACGTAGACCGTGATGCCGCCGTCGGCATCCTCGATGAGGTCGGGCACCATCGCCGAGTTGATGAGGTACCGGTCGATCGGATTGTCCACCAGGAGGCTTCGTGGCAGTCCGTACATCGTGATCGACCAGAACGCATTCACCGGCGGCAGACGGCCGGGCTCGAACCGCAGCGTGTACTCGTTGGCGCCATCCAGCGGCGCCCCGGTCGAATCGGTGGCGATCACCGGATACATCGCCTCCTGCGCGATGTTGCCGTAGATCCCCAGCACCGCACCCGCCATCCGGTACAGGTAGTCGTGCGACAGCTCGGCATGGGTACCGAACAATTGCCCGGAGGTGACCCGGCCGGTGGCGAGTTGCTCGGTCTTGAAGGTGTCGAAGTCGGCCCACGCATCGGACATGCCGGCCTGCAGCGCGGCCCGTATCTCGGGGCTCAGGCGGTCGGGGTCCAGGTCGCGCCCGATCCCGATGGCGGCGAACCGCTCCCGCAGCCGCTGTTCGTCGGGCAAGACCGGTGCGGTGCGGAGTACGAAGTCGAGAACTTGGAAGAACCGCGGCGACGTCCGCTGCTCGTCGGGGGTGAGGGGCGCGACGAAGTCGATCGGCGGCGCCGTGCCCGCCGGCGAATTCTGGAACGCCGACAGCGGCTGCACCACGTAGCCGGCCTGGATCCGCTGCACCGCGTCGACGTCGTCGGGACCGAAGAGCTGCGTGCGATAGATGACCAGGGAGAAGTCGGTCGCCGACCGGATCACGTCGTCGACTCCGGCGGGCGCCTCGCCGTCCCAGCGCGGCCCCGCCAGCAGGTAGGTGCCCCCGCCGTTGCCGGTGGTCCGGCTGCCGACGTAGGCGTAGTCATGGGTGTAGCCGTCGACGAACTGCAGCGAGTAGTAGCGCCCGGCTGCGATCGGCGGGACCGTCAGGACCAGGGGCTCGGCCCGCAGGTCGGCGCCGAGCATGGAGTACGGCGTGTCCGAGTTGGGGGTCTGGATCGCCGTGTCCGCGGGAGTGAAGACCCGTGCCATCGAATGGATCTCGTTCCACCCACCTTTGTACTGCGGGTTGTCCCGGTCGACGAAGTACGCGTGTTGGATGCGATAGCCGTCGACCATCGGGAAGCCGTAGACGTAGGCCTCCTTGGCGATCTCTCGCACCTGCTCCGGCCCGGGTGTGGCCGACGCGTCGGTCATGGTCGATGCTTCACCGGTGTGACCGGTCAGCAGGGTTGCCCGGGCGGCGTGTAATACGGCACGCCCTCGACCGTGTAGCACGGGACCTCGCCCGGAACGTACGGGACGTGCTGCGCGGCGATGGCCGTCCCGACGGCGACGTCGCCGGCGACGTCGGTGCAGCCGCCCGCGGAGAAGTGCCTGCCGCCTGCGCTGGCGCACACGTCGGCGGCCGCGACGGGCGTCGACACGAACGTGACGACGGCGAGCGGACCGGCGACCAGTGCGGCGACCGCCGCCAGGCCGGTGACGTGGACCTTCATGGATCCTCCTCCAGAGCCGGAAGCCAATGGTGCTGAGCCGCAACGGCTGAGCCCCGATGGCGGTGATCCACTGTGCATCACGGTGTCGGCTGCGGTCTTGACTCTGCTGGACGATTTCTTGACCATGGCGGACATGCAGTTGATCCGCGGCTCGAGCCTGGCCGGCTTCGACGCGCTCGCGGCCGCCCACGGCGGTCGTGCCAGGGAGTTGCTGACGGCCGCTGGTGTCGATCCCGCGGCTGCCGGTCGAGCCGATCGCTTCGTCCCGTTGCGCAGCGCGATCGCGGTGGTCGAGCACGCGGCCGAGGTGCTGGGCGTCGACGACTTCGGCAGGCGCCTCGCCACCTGCCAGGGCATCGACGTCCTCGGTCCCGTCGGCGTGGCGGCGCGTACGGCCACGACGGTGGGCGAGGCGCTCACCATCCTCGACGTCCACATGGCCGCCTACAGCCCAGGCATATCCGTTCGCGTCGTCCCCGGTGCCGATGACGGTGTGCGGCGCTTCGTCTTCGACTTCCTGCTCTACCCGGCCCCACCTCAGGCGCACGCCGTGGAGCTGTCGCTCGGTGTCAGCCTTCGGGTGCTGCAGCTGTTTCTGGGCCCGGCCTACCGGCCCCTCATCGTCCATCTGCCGCATTCCCCACTCGGCAGCGAAGCGGACTACCGCGAGTACTTCGGCTGTCCCGCACGCTTCGTTGAGCCGATCGCCGGTTTCACGCTGCACGCCGCCGACCTGGCGCGTCCCCTGCACCACGATCCGCTGGCACATCAGGTGGCGATGAGCTTCCTGATCGAGACGGGCGACTGCGGCGGCAGCGTCGCCGACACCGTGCGCAGCGTGGTGAAACAGCTGCTGCCCACCGGGGAACTGTCCGCCGAGCTGGTTGCCGGGCACTTCGCCATCCACCCGAAGACGCTGCAACGGCGCCTCTCCGCGGAGGGTACGACGTTCGTCGAGGTGGTCGATCGGACGCGGCGCGAGGTCGCTCATCGGCTGCTGACTACCACCAGCGTGCCGCTCGCGCGGGTCTCGCGGCAGCTCGGATACGCCGAACACAGCGTCTTCAGCCGGGCCTGCAGACGGTGGTTCGGCATGACCCCGTCGCAGTATCGGAACGCCGTGGGCTCGACCGCTCGAGCCCTCGCCGGTCGGCCCGCACGGTGAGGCCCGTGCAGCCGACCCCGCAGCGCGGCGTGGTGGGCCGCGCGCACAGCATGGGCGTGTTCGACCTGATGCGGTGGCCACCGTCGGCCGAGGCGGCGCCCTGGGTCGAGCACTACTGGTGCGTGCGGTGGGATCTGCGCGGCCGCCCGCCTTCCCGGCATACGGTGATCACGTTCCCCGCCATGCACCTGACCCACGAATGGGGTGACGACGCCACCCGCCACGGTCACCCGCTGCCGAACGTCCTCGTCCACGGTGTCGTCGAGCGCGTCTTCACCACGACCCTGACCGGGTCCGGCGCCGTCGTCGGCGCGCGCTTCCGGCCCGGCGGGTTCGCGGCCCGATTCGCGTGCGACGCCAGCGATTACACGGGCCGGGTCGTCCCCGCCTCTGCGACCGCGGTCGACGAGTCCTGTTCCACGCCAACGGCGTTTCCGCGCCAGCTAGACCGGATGGTGGCCCACCTCGACGCCGTCATCGGCGCCGCACACCCCACCGATCCGACGTACGCGGCGTTGACGGACCTGCTCGACCGCATGGGTGACGACGCCACGCTGCACCGCGTGGATCAGGTGTTGGCGCTCTCGCCGTGGAGCGCCCGCACCACGCAGCGCGTGTTCCGCCGCTACGTCGGCGTACCCATCAAGTGGGTGCTGTGCCGGCAGCGGTTACAGCACGCGGCACTGGCCATCGAGGAACGTCCCGACCGAGACCAAGACCAAGACCTCGCCGGTGTGGCCGTCCGGTGGGGCTGGTACGACCAGGCGCACTTCACCAACGACTTCCGCGCAATGCTCGGGTGCACGCCGGGGGAGTACGCGCACCGACACGGTTGACCGCCGGCATTTGGGCTGCCGTGCCTGCGGCAACTGCCGATGACGTCCCACAGGGCGATGCCGCGGTCGACGACGGCGGCGAGCCGCTCGGGGTACGGCGCGGCGGCGTCGACGTCGAACACGGCGGCCGGTAACCGCCAGAACTGGTTGCGCGGATTGGCGTAGTACTGGCCGGTCGCCAACGACAGTGCGCTGGGGAAGGACCCGGGCACCAGCACCCGCGGGCTGCCACCGAGCACCGCGAAATGAGGGCTCAGCGGTGAAGATCACCGACAGCGAGGCGATTCCGTTCGCCATCCCGTACCCGGTGGCAGCCCGCGGAGCAGCGGCGCCGAGTCTGGCATCCCCGCCGACCTACGACAGGTGGTGCACCTCCTGCAGGCCGTAGACCGGGGTCGGGATGCCGGCGTGGCGGGCCTTGAGCTGCAACGCCAGGTATAGCGAGTAGTGCCGGGACTGGTGCAGGTTGCCGCCGTGGAACCACAGGTTCTCCTGCTGCGTCGGCTTCCACATGTTGCGCTGCTCGCCCTCCCACGGGCCGGGATCCTTCGTGGTGTCGCTGCCTAGACCCCACACCTTGCCCACCTTGTCGGCGACGTCCTGGCCGATCAGATCGGCGGCCCAGCCGTTCATGGAGCCGTACCCGGTGGCGTACACGACCACGTCGGCGGGCAACACGGTGCCGTCGGACAGCACCACAGAGTCCTCGGTGAGATGGTCCACCTGGCCGTGCGCCAGCTTGATGGTGCCGTCGGCGATGAGGTCGGACGCGCCGACGTCGATGTAGTAGCCGGAGCCGCGGCGCAGGTACTTCATGAACAGGCCGGAACCGTCGTCGCCCCAATCCAATTCGAATCCGGCCGCTTCCAGGCGGGCGTAGAAGTCCCGGTCGCGCTCGCGCATCTGGTCATAGAGCGGGATCTGGAACTCGTGCATGATCCGATAGGGCAGCGACGCGAACGTCAGATCGGCCTTCTCCGTGGTCATCCCGTTTGCGACGGCCTGCTCCGAGTACAGCGCACCGAGGCCGATCTCCATCAGCGAGTCCGACTTCACGATGTGCGTCGACGACCGCTGCACCATCGTGGTGTCGACGCCGTTCTCCACCAGCGCCTTGCAGATGTCGTGGGCGGAGTTGTTCGAACCGATCACGACGGCACGCTTGCCGACGTAACCGTCGGGGCCGGGGTGCGCGCTCGAGTGGTGCTGGTCGCCCCGGAACACGTCCTGCCCGGGCAGGGTGGGCACGTTGGGCTTGCCGGACATGCCGGTGGCCAGCACCAGATGCTGGGGCCGCAGCGTGACGTGTTCTCCGTCGCGGTCCACCTCCACGGTCCAGCGTTCGCCGTCGAAGGAGGCCGACGTGCACGTGGTCTTGGACCAGTAGGGCACCTCCATGACGCGGGTGTAGAACTCGAGCCAGTCGCCGATCTTGTCCTTCGGCGCGAACACCGGCCAGTTCTGCGGGAACGGCAAATACGGCAGGTGGTCGTACCACACGGGGTCGTGCAGGCACAGGGACTTGTACCGCTTGCGCCACTGATCGCCGGGGCGTTCGTGCCGGTCGACGACGATGGCGGGCACGCCGAGCTGCCGCAGCCGTGCGCCCAGTGCGATGCCGCCCTGCCCCCCGCCGACGACCAGCACGTACGGCTGCTCGGTGTAACCGAGCGCGGCCTGCTCGTCCTCGCGCTTCTGCGCCCACGAGCGGGTGTCCTCGTCGCTGCCGTGCACCGCGCCCAGCACGCGGGTGGCGCCCTTGCGCTCCTCGTGGCCCTTGAGTTCCTGCATCGTGGTCAGCAGCGTCCAGGCCTGCTCGGCGCCGGGTTCGCCGCGCAGCCGCAGGTGTCCGGTTCCGCGCCCCACGGCGGTCTCGAACTCGATGAACGCGCTCAGCACGCCGTCCTCCTCGGTGGGCGTCTCGCGGGTGCGGAACCCGGCCGGATCCGTGGGGGCGAGCCGCTCGCCGAGCATGGCGCCGATGGCCTCGCGGCCCTCCATGGTCTTGAGGTTCCAGGTGAACGACACCAGGTCACGCCAGAACGAGTCGACGGCGAACATCGAGGTCACGCGGTCGACGTCACGGGTCGCCAGCGCCACCTCGAAGTCGGCCAGCCACGCGTCCACGCGCTGCTGGGGGGTGAGGTCGGTGATGGGGTCGAGTGTCGAAGTCATGTGAGGCAGGACACACCCGTGGGCGCCATCGCCACAAGGGTTGCAACCCATTGCAACCCTTCCGTCATGTGGTGGGGGTCACATACAAACGTGGTCATGAGAGCAGCTGTGTATTACGGACCGAACAAGCTCGACGTCGCCGACGTCCCCGAACCCGAACCGACGCCGGGCACGGTGAAGGTTCGGGTCGGCTACAACGGCATCTGCGGCACCGACCTGCACGAGTACTACGCGGGCCCGATCTTCGTGCCCACCTCGCCGCACCCGCTCACCGGTCGGGAGCTGCCGCTGACGATGGGACACGAGTTCTCGGGCACCATCACCGCCGTCGGCGACGGCGTCACCGGGTGGGCCGAGGGCGACCGCGTGGCCGTCGAGCCCATTTACAAGTGCGGACACTGTGCGCCGTGCCGGGCCGGCAACTACAACATCTGTGCCCAGATCGGCTTTCACGGCCTGATGTCCGATGGCGGCATGGCCGAGTACACGGTGGTGCCCACCAGCATGCTGCACCGCCTGCCCGACAACGTGTCGCTGCAACTCGGGGCGCTGGTGGAACCGATGTCGGTGGCCTATCACGCGGCCACGCTCGGTGAGCCCGATCCGGGCGGCACGGCCATGGTGTTCGGGGCCGGTCCGATCGGGATCGGCCTGTGGTTCGCCTTGCGCGGCAAGGGTGTCGAGGACGTGCTGGTCGTGGAGCCGTCGCCGACGCGGCGCGCGGCCATCGAGGCGCTGGGCGCCACCACGCTCGACCCCACGACCGTCGACGTGCCGGGGGTCGTCGCCGATCGCACCGACGGGCGTGGCGCCGATGCCGTCTACGACGCCGCGGGCGTCGCACCCGCCGTGCAGACGGCCCTGGCCTGCGTGGGCGCGCGCAGGCCCATGGTGAGCGTGGCGATCTACGAGAAGCCGCTCACCACACCGCTGCTCAACCTCGTCATGAACGAATCCCGCGTCCAGGGTTCGCTGTGCTACACCGCCGCCGACTTCGAGGCCGTGATCGACCTGATGGCACGCGGGCGCTACGACACCACCGGCTGGGTGACCTCGATCCCGCTCGACGACGTGGTCGACGGCGGGTTCGAGGCCCTGCACGCCGGGACGAAGATGAAGGTCCTCGTGGATCCGTCGAACGGGGTGCCGGCATGAGCAGGACCATCGACGCACCGCTGCAGGGCACCGTGGCGCTGGTGACCGGCGCCGGGCGGGGCATCGGCCGCGGCATCGCGCTCGAACTCGCCCGCCAGGGCGCCGACGTGGCATGCGTCGACGTGACCGCCGACGCGGCCGAGCAGGTGGCCGAGGAGGTCCGCGGAATCGGTTCGAAGGCAACGACGTTCGTGGCCGACGTGTCCGATCGCGCCGCGGTGTTCGCCGCCGTCGACCATGCGGCGCAGGCGCTCGGCGGGTTCGACGTCATGGTGAACAACGCGGGCATCGCGCTGGTGGGTCCGCTGGCCGACGTGACGCCCGAGCAGCTGACCAGGTTGTGGTCCATCAACGTCGACGGGGTGCTGTGGGGCATCCAGGCGGCGGTCGCGAAGTTCAAGGAACTGGGCAACCAGGATCGCGGCAGGATCAGCCGGATCATCAACGCGTCGAGCATCGCCGGTCACGAGGGGTTCGCCATGTTGGGCCCGTACAGTGCCACCAAGTTCGCGGTGCGGGCGTTGACGCAGGCTGCCGCCAAGGAGCACGCCGCCGACGGCATCACGGTCAACGCGTACTGCCCGGGCGTGGTGGGCACCGACATGTGGGTCGAGATCGACAAGCGGTTCGCCGAGTTGACCGGCGCGGCGGAAGGCGAGACGTTCGAGAAGTTCTCGGCCACCATCGCGCTCGGGCGCCCCGAGACGCCGCAGGACGTGGCCGGCTTCGTCGCCTATCTCGCCGGTCCCGGAGCGGACTACATGACCGGGCAGGCGGGCCTCATCGACGGCGGCATGGTGTATCGGTGACGCGGCGACCGCCCGCGCCGCGGGTGATCGCCCTGCCCGACCGGGCAGGTGCGTACCCCGTGGTTGTCAGCCGTTGTGACGGGGAGCACAATCGACGGTGATGTCGACGTCTCTCGGTCCGGAACCCGCCGTGGCGGCGGGCGACGACCCGCGCAGTTACGCGATGCTGCTCTCGGAGGTGTACGACGCCACCATGGCGGGGGCACGGGCACCCGCCCGCCCCCGCGACGTCATCGCGGATTCGTGGAATCGCCTGCTGGGCAAGGGTATCGATCCCGACTGTCACCATCCGCCCGCCATCGACACCAGCGGGCTGGACGCCCTGCGGCAGGCGTCGGGGCTGTTCGCGGTCCTCGACGACGTCTCGCGCGGCCTGGATTCGGTGATCGACGGCGGGGACAACATCCTGGTGATCGCGGACGCGCAGGGTCGCGTGCTGTGGCGGTACGGGGCCCCGCGCGTGCTCACCAACGCCGATCGGCTGGGCTTCATCGAAGGTGCGCAGTGGAGCGAGTCGGCGGTGGGCACCAACGCCATCGGCACGGCGCTGGCGTCGCACCGGGCGGTGCAGGTCTTCTCGGCCGAACACTTCCTGCGCAGTCACCACGCCTGGACGTGCGCCGGTGCCCCCATCAAGGATCCGCGCACGGGCCAGGTGGTCGGCATCGTCGACGTGTCCGGGCCCGCTGCCACCGTGCATCCCACCACGGTGGCGCTGGTGGACCTAGTGGCGCGGCTGGCCGAGTCGAAGCTGCGCGAAGCGCACGACCGGACGCTGAACCGGTTGCGCACCGTCGCGGCGCCGATCCTGGCGCGCGTCGGAAGGCCCGCGTTGGCCGTCGATCCCGACGGGTGGGTCGCTGCCGTCGACTCGCTGCCGCCACACAATCGAATCCTGCTGCCGCCGGGTGGCGTTCCCGGTCGAGCCTGGATCCCGGCGCTCGGCGCCTGCGACGTCGAGTCGCTGCCGGGAGGCTGGCTGGTGCGGTTGGCCGACGGCGACGCCGACGACGGTGCCGTCGCCTCGCGGGTGACGCTGGATCTGCGCGACGGTGCGGTACTCGACGTCGCAGGCGGTTTCGGGGCGTGGCGACGCGACATCTCGCCGCGTCACGCCGAGATCCTCTACGTGCTGGCCACCCATCGGGCGGGGCGCTCGGCCCCGGAGTTGGCCGCCGACCTCTACGGCGATCGCACGCGGGTGGTGACCGTGCGCGCCGAGATGTCGCGGCTGCGGCGGCAGTTCACCGGGCTGGTCCTCGGCAAGCCGTACCGGTTCCCCGATGCCGCCGTCGTCGACGTGCTGCTGCCCGCCGACCGCACGACCTTGCTGCCCGCATCGACGGCTCCGGCCATTCGGGCGGCGCGCGGTATACGTTGAGCGGGTGGCTGCCCACCGGTCTTCCCGTCGTGCCGACCCGGACATCGCCGCGCTCCTGGACGGCCTCGACGGCGACGCGCGGACCCAACGCGCAGAACTGATCCCGTGGCTGCTGGAGCGCGGCATCACCGTCGAGGAGATCGGCGATTCGATCCAGCCGATGCTGTTGGCCGGCCGGCGTGTCCTCGGGGAGGACGGCTCACGGCTGTCGGCGCACCAGATCTGCGAGGAGACGGGGCTGGACCTCGACCTGCTGGAGCGCATCCAGCGCGCCAGCGGGCTGCCGCGCGTCGACGATCCCGACGCCCAGGTCTACCTGCGCGTCGACGCCGAGTCCGCCGCGTACGCCAAGAAGTTCTTGGACCTCGGGTTCACGCCCGAGCAGATCGTGCTGGTGGTGCAGGTACTGGCCGAGGGGCTGACCCGCGCCACGGAGGTGATGCGCTGGGTGGCGCTGGCGTCGGTGATGCGCGACGGGTCGAGCGAACTCGAGATCGCCAAGGGCACCGAGGCGCTGATGTTCTCGGTCGCCCCGCTGCTGGGGCCGATGATCACCGATCTGTTGAAGGTGCAGCTGCTGCACGTGATGGAGACCGAGGCGGTCAGCGCCAGCGAGCGTGCCGACGGGCTGCCGCTACCCGGCGCGCGCGAGGTGACGCTGGGGTTCGCCGACCTTGTGGGATTCACGCGGCTGGGGGAGACCGTGCCGCCCGAGGACTTGGAGCGGCTCGCGCACCGGCTGACCGATCTGGCACGCGAGGTCGCCCAGCCGCCGGTGCGCTACATCAAGAGCATCGGCGACGAGGTGATGCTCGTCAGCACCGACCCGGCGGCCATGCTCGAGGCGCTGCTGGCGCTGGTCGAGATGACCGAAGCCATCGAGGGCTTCCCGCGGCTACGGGCCGGCGCCGCCACGGGCCTGGCCGTCAGCCGCGCGGGGGACTGGTTCGGCGGGGCGGTCAACCTCGCAGCCCGGGTCACCTCGGCGTCGCGCCCCGGCGCCATCCTCGCGGCGGAGTCGACGCGCGACGCCGTCGGCGACGACGACCGGTTCCGGTGGTCGTTCGCGGGCGCTCGGCACCTCAAGGGCATCTCCGGGGACGTCAAGCTGTTCCGCGCCCGGCGGGCCACCGGCGAGGAGTGACGTCGGCCCGCTGAGCCGTCAGCGCGCCGGCGTGAACCGCCGCAGCCGCAGGCTGTTGGTCACCACGAAGACCGAGCTGAACGCCATGGCCGCGCCGGCGATCATGGGGTTGAGCAGCCCGAAGGCCGCCAGGGGTAGCGCCGCGGCGTTGTAGGCGAACGCCCAGAAGAGGTTGCCCTTGATGATGCGCAGCGTCGCGCGTGACAGCCGGATGGCGTCCGGCACCGCGCGCACGTCTCCGGTGACCAGCGTCAGGTCCGATGCCTCGATGGCGACGTCGGTGCCCGTCCCCATCGCCAGGCCCAGGTCGGCGCGGGCCAGCGCGGCGGCGTCGTTCACGCCGTCGCCGACCATGGCCACCACGTGGCCCTCGGCTCGCAGTCGGGCGACGTGGTCGGCCTTGTCGGCGGGCAACACCTCGGCGATCACCGTGTCGATGCCCACCTCGTCGGCCACGGCCCGCGCCGCGGTGACGTTGTCGCCGGTCAGCAGCACGGTGCGCAACCCCATCCGGTGTAGCTGCGAAATGGCGTCTGCAGCAGTCGGTTTGACGGTGTCGGCAACGACGATCACGGCGCGCACCCGACCGTCGACGGCCACCCACACCGGTGTCTCGCCGCGGGCGGCGGCCGCGTCGGCGGCGCCCACCAGTTCCTCGGGTGCTCCCGGACCGGCGGCGCCGTCGAGCAGCCAGCTCAGGCGGCCGACGGCGACCCGGTGACCGTCGACGACGCCGGTGACCCCCAGCCCGCCGTGTCCCGCGAAGTCGGTGACGTCGGCCAGCGGCCCGGTGGCGGCGGCGTGGGTGACGATGGCCCGGGCGATCGGGTGTTCGGACCCGCTCTCGACGGCGCCGGCCAGGCGCAGCACGTCGTCGGCGTCGGTCGCCCCGACCGTGTGGTGCGCCCCCGCTTCGGCCATTCCCACGGCCATCCCCACGACGCCCATCCGCCCCTCGGTGATGGTGCCGGTCTTGTCCAGCACCACGGTGTCGACGCGACGCGTCGACTCCAGCACCTGCGGGCCCTTGATCAGGATGCCGAGCTGGGCGCCGCGACCCGTCCCGACGAGGAGGGCGGTGGGCGTGGCCAGTCCCAGCGCGCACGGGCAGGCGATGATCAGGACGGCGACGGCCGCGGTGAAGGCCGCCGACGCGGAGCCGCCGGCCAGCAGCCAGCCGCCCAGGGTCAGCAGGGACAGCGCCAGCACGACGGGGACGAACACCGCCGACACGCGATCGGCGAGCCGCTGGACGCCCGCCTTGCCGGCCTGGGCGTCGGCCACCAGGCGTGCCATCTGCGCCAGCTGGGTGTCGGCGCCGACGCGCGTGGCGCGCACCCGCAGCAACCCGCCCACGTTGACGCAGCCGCCGGTCACCTCGGCACCGGGTCGAACCTCGACGGGCACCGATTCCCCCGTCAACATCGAGGCGTCGACGGCCGACGCGCCGGTGAGCACCACGCCGTCGGTCGCGATCTTCTCGCCGGGGCGTACCACGAACTCGTCGTCGACGGCCAATTCGCCGATGGGAACCCGGGTCTCGACGCCGTCGCGCAGCACCGCGACGTCCTTGGCGCCCATGTCGAGCAGCGCTCTGAGCGCGGCGCCGGAACGGCGCTTGGCGCGATCCTCGAGGGTACGGCCGAGCAGGACGAACGTGGTGACGACGGCGGCCACCTCGAGGTAGAGGTGCGGTTGGTGGGCGGCATGGGCGATGCTGCTGGACGCCAGCTCCCACGTCGACCACAGGTAGGCGGCGAGCACGCCCACCGAGATGAGCGTGTCCATGGTGGCGGCACCGTGGCGCAGGTTGGTCGCCGTGGCCCGATGGAAGGGCCAGGCGCCCCAGGACACCACCGGGGTGGTGAGCGCGAGGGCCAGCCACGCCCATCCGGGGAATTGCAGTGCGGGCACCATCGACAGGGCGACGACGGGCACGGCGAGGGCGGCCGAGCCGAGCAGTCGCGACAGGTAGGGCGCCTCGGCCTCTGCCTCGTCGGTGGGTGCCCCGGGAGGTGGCGGCAGGGTCGCGGAATAGCCGGTGGCCGCCACGGCGGCCACCAGGTCGTCCGGGGAGACGGCGTCCGGGTAGGAGACGGCGGCCTGTGCGGTGGCGAAGTTCACGTCGGCGTGGACGCCGTCGATCTTGTTGAGCCGCTTCTCGATTCGCGCGGCGCACGAGGCGCACGTCATGCCGCTCACCGAGAGCGTCACGTGATGGGTGGAGGTCACGTCGGTCATCTCGGCCTCACGCCGCGGCCGTGACGTCGTAACCGGCGTCCTCGATGGCGGCCGCCACCTGCGCGGCGTCGGGCGACCCCTCTACGCGGACGGTGCCCGCCGCCACGTCGACGTCGACGAAATCGACCCCGGGCAGCGGGGAGACGGCCGCAGTGATGGCGGCGACGCAGTGTGCGCAACTCATGCCGTGAACGTCGAAGACCATGCTCATGACGCCGATCATATACCCATGGGGGGTATGGGTACCAGGGATGTCAGGCGGTGACCTCGCGGGCCAGCGTCACCTTGTCGACCTTGCCCGCCGCGAGCGTCGGCAGGGGCTCGGTGCGGAACAGCCAGCGGGACGGCACCGCGAACGACGACAGCGTGCCCGAGACGTGGGCCGTCAAACCCTCCGGCGTGGGCGCCGGGCGGTCCGGGTCGTGGACCACCACCGCCACCAGCTCTTCCCCCAGATCGGCGTGCGGGACGCCGAACGCGGCCACGTCGCGCACGTCGGGGTGGGTGGCGATGGCCGCCTCCACGCGCGGGGTGGCGATGTTCTCGCCACCGCGAATCACGACGTCCTTGGCGCGACCGTCGATGAACAGATAGCCGTCCTCGGACAGGTGGCCCAGATCGCCGGTGTGCAACCAGCCCTCGGCGTCGACCGTCGCATCGTCGGGCATTCCCGCGTAGCCGTTCATCACCGTGGGGGAACGGGCCAGCACCTCGCCGACGCCGGCGGGGTCGGGGTCGGCGATGCGCAGTTCCACCACGGGATAGGGCCGTCCGACCGTGCTCGGATGTACGGCCAGGTCACGGGCGTCGGCTGCGGTGAGGAACCCGCCCGCCTCGGTCATGCCCCACGTGTTGGACAGGCCACGCTCCCGTAGGTTCGGCAGCGCGGCGCGGATGCGGTCCAGCAGGTCGGTGCGCACCGGTGCCCCGCCCAGCGGCCACGACTTCAGGCTGCTCAGGTCGTAGGAACCGAAGTCCGGATGCGCGAGCAACCGAACCGCCATGGTGGGTACGGCACCCCAGATCTGCACGCGTTCGCGCTCGATGAGTTCGAGGACGTGCCCGGCGTCGAACCGGCCCTGCGCCATGACGATCGTGCCGCCCGTCAGGAAGTGCGTCAGCAGGCTCGACAACCCCCCGACGTGGAACATCGGGGTGGTCGCCAGGCTGACGGCCCGCGGCGAGTCGGCGGTCAGCAGATGCGGAAAGCGGCGGCTGCGCGCCAGGATGCCCTGCTGGTTGGCGATCACCGCGCGCCGCGACAGCTCGACGGCCTTGGGCATGCCCGAGCTGCCCGACGTGAACAGCACCAGCGCCGTCGCGTCGACGTCGGTGGCCGGGAACGCGGCGCCGGATGCGTCCGGCGCGGCGGTGAACGCCGCCGCGAGGTCGCCGAGAGGCCGGCCGCCGATGGTCAGCTCGGTGTCGCTGAGCACCCGCTTCGGCTCGAGAACCGTTGCCGCGTGCTCGATCTCGGCCGCACTCCACCATCGGTTGGCCAGCACGGGGACCGCGCCCGCGGCCCACGCGGCCCACAGCGCGACGATCCACTCCGGTGAGTTGAAGCCGAACACCATGACGCGGTCGCCGACGTCGACGTCCAGGCTCGCCCGCGCGGCGTGCACCGCCGCGCGGAACTCGGCGTAGGAGATGCGGCGGTCGCCGTGGACCAGGAACGTGCGGTCGGTCCAGATCTCCGTGCCTGCCAGCAGTTCGGCGAACGTGGTCGGACCGTCGGCGTAGCGCAGGCCCTCGTGCCCGCCGTAGGTGCCGCGGCAGACCTCGGCGCTCCAGGTGGTCACTGCACCGGGTACTGCACGCCCTCCGAGGGCTGCACGATGACGAAGCCCTGCCCGTGGAACGCCACCTGCAGCGCCTCCCCGGAGCCCCGCCCGATCAGCGCGCCGGCCTTGAAGCTGGTCTTGAGCTGCGTCTGCAGGTTGGCCGACCACGCGACGACGGCATTGGTGTCGGCGTAGGTCGGCGCCTCACCCGCGTCGAGAACCACCGGGGGGCCGTCGGTGGTGATGGCCACCCAGCCCGATCCGCGCAGTGTGGTGTTGAACAGTCCGCCGGTGGCGATGCTGCCGCCCTTCACGCGCTCGATGTTCCAGTCCAGGCTCGCCGAGAACGCCAACACGTTCTTGCCGCTGACCGACAGGCCGGAGTTCTCGAGTTGCAGCAGGTGTACGTCATTGGCGTTCTCGGCGAGGAACACGTCGCCCTGGCCCTGACAGCGCATCAGCGGCAGGCCCTCACCGGTGATCGCCTTCTTCAAGAACTTGCCCGCGCCGCCACCCTCGAACGAGAACTCCACGTTGCCCTGGTAGGCGACCATGGAGCCCTGCCGCGCCAGGAACGGTTCGCCGAGCCGCACCCGCAGCATCCGGTCGTTCTGGTTGGCGACGGCCTTGGCCTCCTTCTCGCTGAAGCGGCCGTCGACCAGATCGCCGGTGATGCCGGCGAAGCCGCCGTCGCCCAGCGGCGCGAACGCCTGCTGGGGCGTGCCCCCGTACTGGCCGTGGGAGCCCGGGTGTTCGTACTGCGCCTGGTACCCGTGCTGTGCCTGCTGTTCGTGCCGTGCCTGGTCTTCGAACCGTGTCTGGGGCTCGTACCGCGCCTCGGCCTCGTGGCGGCCCGCGCCGGGTCCCCCGCCCTGCATGCCCGCGGCGGGTCCCCCGCCGAGCGGTGCCGTGAACGCGCGTCCTTGCTGGGATACCTGGTCGGTCCAGGTACGGCCGTCCCACCAGCGGTAGTCGAACCGCCCCTCGGGATCGGGCTGCCAGCTTCCTGCTCCGGGTCCGGTCACCGGTCACTCCTCGCATGCGTCGTTGCCTGGGTCGTGTGCCGAGCCCGCGTGGCGAGCCCGCCTACTCAAACCCTATGGCAATCGCGGCACCGTCGGGCGTGCCCGGCAGCCGTGCTCGCCGCGTCCGGGCTGCGGGTCGTTTCGCCGTGCGCGAAGCCCGCCTGAACTGCGATGTAACGGTGTAATGATGTAATCATGAGAACACGTCATCACCACGGCCGCCCCGGCGGCTGGCAGCAATCCGACCAACCCGACGCCAGCACGGCGCCCGACTGGTTCGCCGGGCGGCTGCCCGACGAGTGGTTCGTCGGCGACCCGACCGTCGTCGTCGACCGCGAGGAGATCACGGTCGTGGGCCGCCTACCCGAACTCGACGGCGAGCACAGCGAGGCCAAGGCATCGGGACGCGCCGCGCGCTTCCGCGAGCAGACGCGCGCCGAGCGCATGCGCATCGCCGACGAGGCCGAGGACCGGTTCGGGCGCAAGGTGGCCTGGGGCGTCGAGATCGGCGAGCCGGGGTCCCCGGCCGCCGAGCGCATCCTGTTCACCCATCTCGCCGTACCCGTCATGACGCGGCTGCGGCAGCCCGAACGCCAGGTGTTGGACACGCTGGTCGACGCGGGGGTCGCGCGGTCGCGTGCGGACGCGCTGGCCTGGTCGGTCCGGCTGGTCGGCGAACACGCCGACGAATGGCTGGGCAAGCTGCGCGAGGCCATGTCCACGGTCGACGACCTGCGCGCCGAGGGACCCGGCCTGTAGCGGGCGCCCGGGTCAGGCGTCGGTCGGGCCCGGGTCAGGTCTCGGTCGGGTCCGGGTCAGGCCTGGGTCATGGTCCAGTACTCGCCGCGGCGGGCCAGCAGGTCGGCGTGGGTGCCGCTCTCGACGATGCGGCCCCGCTCCATGACCAGGATCGTGTCGGCGTCGCGGATCGTCGAGAGCCGGTGCGCGATGATGAAACTGGTGCGGTCGCGGCGCAGTTCGGCCGTCGCCTGGCCGATGAGCAGTTCCGTGCGGGTGTCCACCGAGCTGGTGGCCTCGTCGAGGATGAGCAGCTGCGGCCGGGCCAGGATGGCGCGGGCGATCGTGATGAGCTGCTTCTCTCCGGCGCTGAGGTTGCCCCCGTCGTCGTCGACGCGGGTGGCATACCCCTCGGGCAGCGTGCGCACGAAGTGGTCGACGTGCGCCGAGGCGGCCGCGGCCAACACCTCGGCTTCGGTGGCGTCGGGCCTGCCGTAGGCGATGTTGTCGTAGATCGTGCCGCCGAACAGCCACGTGTCCTGCAGCACCATGCCGATGCGGGACCGCACGGCGTGGCGCGACATCGCGGTGACGTCGACGCCGTCGAGCAGGATGCGCCCGCCGTCGACGTCGTAGAACCGCATCAGCAGGTTCACCAGCGTCGTCTTGCCCGCACCGGTGGGCCCCACGATCGCCACCGTGCTGCCCGGTTCCACCACCAGCGACAGGTCCGAGATCACCGGTGTGCCCGGGCGATAGGCGAAGTCGACGTGTTCGAACTCGACGCGGCCCCCACCGCGAGCGGGGTCCGGCGCCACCGGGTCCGGGGTCTGCTCGTCGGCGTCGAGGAGGTCGAAGACGCGCTCGGCGCTGGCGATGCCGGACTGCATCGTGTTGTACATCGACGCCACCTGGGTCAGCGGCTGGTTGAACTGGCGGACGTACTGGATGAAGGCTTGGATGCTGCCCAGCGTGATCTGCCCGGTCGCGACCTGCACGCCGCCCGACACCGCGACCGCGACGTAGCTGACGTTGCCGATGAACGTCGTCACCGGCGACACCAGACCGGAGAGGAACTGCGCACCGAAGCTCGCCTCGTAGACGTCGGCGTTCAGCTCGCGGAAGCGTTCCTCGGCGAGCGCGCGGTGACCGAACGTCTTGACCACCGTGAACCCGCTGTAGGTCTCCTCGACGTGCGCGTTCAGCCTGCCGGTGTTGCGCCACTGCGCCACGAACAGCCGCTGCGACCGGCGCGCGATGGTGCGCGTCGCCCACAGCGACACCGGCACCACGACCACCGTGATGGCGGTCAGCAGGGGCGAGATCGTCAGCATCATCGCCAACACCGCGACCACGGTGAGCACCGAGGTCAACAGTTGGCTGAGAGTTTGCGACAACGCCGAGGCGATGTTGTCGACGTCGTTGGTCACTCGACTCAGCACCTCGCCACGCTGCCGGGTGTCGAAGTACGCCAACGGAAGTCGGTGCACCTTGGCCTGCACGTCGGCGCGCATCCGCACCATGGTGCGTTGCACGACCACGTTGAGCAGCCGGGCTTGCGCCCACACCAGCAGTGCCGCAATCAGATACAGCCCCAGCGCCAATAGCAGGGTGCGTCCCACCGCGGTGAAGTCGACCCCGCGACCGGGGACGACGGCCATCCCCGACAGCAGATCGGCGAACGCGCCGTCCCCCCGCGCGCGGGCCGCCGCGACGGCCTGCTCCTTGGTCAGGCCGGCGGGCAGTTCCCGGCCGATCACGCCGTTGAACAGCAGGTCGGTGGCATGGCCGAGGATGCGCGGGCCCACGACGCCGATGGCGATGCCCGCCACGCCCAGCAGCAGCACCGTCGCCGTGAGGCCGCGTTGCGGCGTCAGGCGCCTCAGCAGCCGGCGCGCCGTTCCCCGGAAGTCCCGGGTGCGCTCGGGCGGCAGCTGCGCCACCCGCAGTGCGCGCGTCATCCGCGGTCTCCCACGCCGACGCTCTGCGAGTCGGCGAACTCGGCGTAGGTGGGGCACGTCGCCATCAGCTCGGCGTGCACGCCGACGCCCACGACGCGGCCGTCGTCGACGACCACGATCTGATCGGCGTCGGCGATCGTCGAAATGCGCTGCGCCACCACGATCACGGTCGCGTCGGCCGCGACCTCGCGCACCCCGGCACGCACCCGAGCGTCGGTGCGGACGTCCAGCGCGGAGAACGCGTCGTCGAACAGATAGATGCGGGGTCGACGGATGACGGCCCGCGCAATGGCCAGCCGCTGCCGCTGGCCCCCGGAGAAGTTGATGCCGCCCTGGGCCACCGGCATGAGCAAGCCCTCCGGATGCGCCGAGACGAACTCGTCGGCGGCCGCGACGCGCAGCGCCTCCCACATCTGCTCGTCATCGGCGTCCGGCTTGCCGTAGCGCAGGTTGTCGGCGACGGTGCCGGAGAACAGATACCCGCGCTGGGGTACCAACCCGATGGCCGCCCACAGTGCCTCGACGTCGTAGTCGCGGACGTCGACGCCGTCGATGCGTACCGTGCCGCCGGTGGCGTCGTAGAGCCGGCAGATCAGGGACACCAGCGTCGACTTGCCCGCACCCGTCGACCCCACCACCGCCGTCGTGCTGCCCGGTCGGGCCGTGAACGAGATCTCCTGCAAGACCGGTTGATCCGCTCCGGGATGGCGAAACGTCACGTCGTCGAGCGTCACCACGCCCGTGACGGCGGCGGGCCGATGCGGATGCCGGGGGCTGGTGATGGAGGAGGACGTGGCGAACACCTCGCCGATCCGCTCGGCGCACACCGAGGCGCGCGGCAGGATTGCGAGCACCACGGTGACCAGCAACACCGACACGAGGATCTGCATGAAGTAGGACAGGAACGCGATGAGGGCGCCCACCTGCATGGTGCCGTCGTCGATGCGCATGCCGCCGAACCAGATGAGCGCGACGCTCGAGACGTTGATGACCAGGGTCGTCACCGGCAGCATCAGGGCCTGCCAGCGGCCAACGGTCAGTGCGGTGTCCGACAGCGACTGGTTGGCCGCGGCGAAGCGAGCCGCCTCCAGCGACTCCCTGGCGAAGGCGCGAACGACTCGGATCCCCGAGAGTTGTTCGCGCAGTACGCGGTTGATGCCGTCGATGAGGCCTTGCATGGCGCGAAACAGCGGCAGCAGCCGCGACACGATCCAGAAGTTGGCGACCGCCAGCAGCGGCACGCTGACCAGCAGCAGCCACGACAGGCCGGCGTCGAGGTGTACGGCCATCGCGATGCCGCCGACGGCGGTGATGGGCGCGGTGACCAGCATGGTGACGGTCATCTGCACCAGCACCTGGATCTGCTGTACGTCGTTGGTGGACCGGGTGAGCAGCGACGCAGTGCCGAACCGACCGGCCTCCCGCGCGGAGAACCCGGTGACGTGATGGAAGATCGCCGACCGCAGGTCCCGGCCGAACCCCATGCCCGCCCGTGAACCGAAGAACACCGCGCCCACCGCGCACACCACCTGCAGGCCCGTCACCGCCAACATGAGACCACCGAGTTCGACGATGACGCCGGTGTCGCCGCGGGCCACCCCGTCGTCGATGATCGCCGCGTTGATGGTCGGCAAGTACAGCGAGGCCAGCGTGCTGACCACCTGGAGCACGGCGACGACGGCCAGCAGGCGGCGGTACGGTCGCACGTATCGCCGCAGCAGCGCCAGGAGCATCTGGCTACTGTCGCACACCCCGCTGTGGGCCCCGCCACACGGCGCCGACCCGTCAACACGCCAAAACTGGCTGGTCAGTCGGCATGTCGGTGGTTGGCCGCGCAGGGTGCCGCTACAGTTGCGGGCGTGATGGGACGTTCGCGCGGAGGCATGGGGTGGCGACGCCGGCGGCACGGTGTCAAGACACTGACCGTCGGGCTGGCGGCCGTGCTTCCCGTCCTCGCCGCGTGCTCGGGATCGGACCAACCGGCCGGCCCGTCGTCGTCGGCGAGCCCGGCGCCGTCCGCGGCCTCTCAGCACGGCCCGTTCTTCCCCGAGTGTGGCGGCATCTCCGACGCCACCGTGAGCCAGCTCACCCAGGTCAACGGCCTGGTGAACACCGCCAAGACGTCGGTCGGCTGCCAGTGGCTGGCCGGCGGCAGCATCCTCGGACCGCACTTCTCGTTCTCCTGGTTCCGGGGCAGCCCCATCGGCCGGGAGCGAAAGACCATGGAGTTGTCCAGGACCAGCGTCGACGACATCAACATCGAGGGCCACGACGGCTTCATCGGACTCAACGAGGATCCCACCCAGGGTGTGAACCTGTGCGAGATCGGCATCGGGTTCGGCGACGACTTCATCGAATGGTCGGTCAGCTACTCCCAGAAGCCGTTCCCGGACGCGTGTGACGTCGCCAAGGAACTCACCCGCCAGTCGATCGTGAACTCGAAGTGAGCGCGCGCGTGGGCAGGGTGGCGGCCGCAGCGGCGGCGCTGCTGCTGGTGACCGGCGTGGCGGGCTGCACGAGCACCGTCGAGGGCACCGCGGTGCGCGCAGGCTCGGACACCTCGCGCAACGACAACTCCGAGCGCACCTACCCCAACCTGCTCAAGGAGTGCGACGTCCTGACCCAGGACATCCTGGCCCAGACCGTGGGCGCCGATCCGCTCGACATCCAGAGCACGTTCGTCGGGGCGATCTGTCGCTGGCAGGCGCTCAACCCGTCGGGTCTGATCGACATCACCCGCTTCTGGTTCGAGCAGGGCAGCCTCGATCACGAGCGTCAGGTGGCCGAGCAGTTGAAGTACACGATCGAGAACCGCTCCGTCGCGGGCGTGCCGTCGTTCGTCATGAAGACCAACGACGCCAACGGCGCGTGCGGTGTCGCCAGCGACGCCGCGGGCGTGGTCGGCTGGTGGATCAACCCGCAGTCCCCGGGCATCGACGCGTGCGCCATGGCGATCAAGCTGATGGAGCTGACGCTCAACACCAACAACTAGCCTCGCCGGGCGCTCGCGCGCGCGGTGGTCAGCGGGGCACGTGGAACGACACCAGCGTCGCGCCGCCGAGTTCCAGGTCGGCCCAGCGGGCGTCCGTGGTCAACACCGCGATCGCCGACGTCGGGAACTTCGCCGCGATGTCGCGGGCGGCGGCCTCGTCGCCGCCGGGACCTGCGAGTCCGAGCGTCAAGCTCGACGTCGTGGGTTCGTGGCCGACGACGAGCAGCGTCGTCACGTCGTCGGACACCCGGTTGATCGCGGCCAGCACGGCGCCCGGGGTGGCGTCGTACAGGTCGTCGAGGAAGTCGGCGGGCGCGGTCACGCCGGTACCCTCCAGCGTCTGCCTGGTGCGGGTGGCCGACGAACACAGCACGGCGTCCACCCGGGGGGCGTTGGCGCGGATCCAGTCGCCGGCCAGCGGTGCCTCACGCAGCCCCCGGGAGGCCAGCGGTCTGCCGTGGTCGGCCACCCCGGCCGGGTATCCGGACTTCGCGTGGCGCATCAGCAGTAGCGTTCGGCTCATCGGGTCCACCTCATCCGGCCAACTTAGCGCGGCCCCTTCGCGCGCCTGCCGACGCAGGTCACCCGAGGTCGCGCGGCGGTGCCGGGAGATGTCGGAGCCCCGTCCTAGACTCGCAGCAGTTCCGAGACCGACGAGCATGGGGAGGGCGCACCGGATGCGGTTCCTGCACACCGCCGACTGGCAGCTCGGCATGACCCGGCACTTCCTCAATGCCGAGGCGCAGCCCCGCTATTCGGCCGCCCGCAGGGACGTGGTCGCGACCATGGGGCCCCTCGCCGCCGAGGTGGGCGCGGAGTTCGTGGTGGTCGCCGGCGACGTCTTCGACGACAACCACCTGGCGCCCACGGTCGTCAGCCAGTCGCTCGAGGCCATGCGCCGCATCGGCGTCCCGGTCTATCTGCTGCCCGGCAACCACGACCCGTTGGATGCCGGGTCCGTGTACACCAGCGCACTGTTCCTGCGGGAGCGGCCGGACAACGTGGTGGTGCTCGACCGTGCCGGCGTCGTGGACGTCCGCCCGGGGCTGCAAATCGTCGCCGCCCCTTGGCGTTCCAAGAAGCCGACGACGGACCTGCTGGGCGACGTGCTGGACGACGTCCCCGCCGACGGCGTCACGCGCGTGGTCGTCGGCCACGGCGGCGTCGACGTGTTCGAGCCCGACCGGCAGAAGGCCTCGCTGATCGGGTTGCGGCGGGTCGAGGCGGCGCTGGCCCGCGGTGCGGTGCACTACGTGGCGTTGGGCGACAAGCACTCTCGCACCCAGGTCGGCACGACCGGCCGGGTGTGGTACTCCGGTGCGCCGGAGGTCACCAACTACGACCACGTGGAGTCCGATCCCGGCTACGTGCTGGTGGTCGACGTCGACGAGGCGGATCCCGCGCGCGCCGTGTCGGTCGACGCCCGCCGCGTGGGCAGCTGGCGGTTCGTCTCGCTGAGCCACACCGTCGACACCGCCCGCGACATCGTCGACCTCGACCTCAACCTCGACCTGTTCGAGCACAAGGACCGCACCGTCGTACAGGTGGCGCTCGACGGGTCGCTCACGGTCACCGACATGGCCGCGCTCGAAGAGTGCCTGGAGAAGCACGCCCGCCGGTTCGCCGCGTTGACCACCTGGGACAGCAGGACCGATCTCGCGGTCGTTCCCGCCGACGGCGAGTTCGCCGATCTGGGCATCGGCGGGTTCGCCGCGTCCGCCGTCGACGAGCTGGTGGCCACCGCCAAGGCCGACGGCGCCGACGCCGAGGACGCGCGCGCCGCGCTGGCGCTGCTGCTGCGCCTGGTGGACCGGGGTGCCGCGTGAAACTGCATCGCCTCACGCTGCGCAACTACCGTGGCATCGCCCACCGTGACGTCGAGTTCCCCGACCGCGGCGTCGTGGTGGTCAGCGGTGCCAACGAGATCGGCAAGTCCTCGATGATCGAGGCGCTGGACCTGCTGCTCGGGTCCAAGGACCGCTCCACGAAGAAGGACGTCAAGCAGGTCAAGCCCACCCACGTCGACGAGGGCGCCGAGGTGACGGCCGAGATCAGCAGCGGCCCCTACCGATTCACCTACCACAAGCGGTTCCACAAGAAGCCCGTCACGGCGCTCACCATCACCGCCCCGACGCGCGAACAGCTCACCGGCGACGAGGCGCACGAACGCGTCGAGGCCATCCTCGCGCAGACCGTCGACGTGCGGCTGTGGGAGGCGCAGCGCGTGCTGCAGGCGTCGTCCACGGCGCCGGTCGACCTGTCCGGTTCCGACGCGCTGTCGCGCGCCCTCGACGTGGCCGCGGGCCAGTCGGCCCCGCCCGCAGGCGGTGAACTCTCCGGTTCCGAACCGCTGCTGATCGACCGGATCGACGAGGAGTTCCGCCGGTATTTCACCGCCACCGGCCGCCCGACGGGGGAGTGGCTAGCAGCACGCAAGCGCCGCGAGAGCGCGGCCGAGGACGTGGCGGCCTGCCGTGCCCGCGTCGCCGAGGTCGAGGACGCCGTGGCCCGGCACGAGGCCACCACCGCAGAACTGGCCGTCGTCGTCGCGGACCGCGCCGCGGCCACGGCGCGCGTCGACC
>NZ_JBYVYK010000061.1:0-9444 GCF_058148405.1 Mycobacterium sp. DHQP2018-32-09
GACCCGGTGGCGCGCATGGCGCGAGCGGCCGAGCGTTCCGGGGTGACGGTGGCCGAGATCCTGCGGCTGCGCGCGTTCACCAGGGACTCGGTGGGCCTGGCCGCGGCGGCTCGCCAGCGCAACGTGGCGGGCCGCGTGCGGGTCCGGCGGGGCGTCGGCGGCGTGACCGGGCCGTGCGTGGTGGTCGACGACGTCGTCACCACCGGAGCCACGGTCGCCGAATCGGTGCGGGTCCTCGACGTCGTCGGCGCGGACGTCGTCGCCGTGGTGGTGCTCGCGACCGCGTGAGTCACGAGCCGGTCAAGGGTGCGTGAAGACGGTGAAAATCGTCAGCGAAATTTGTGGCACTACAGGGTGAACTCGGACTACGGTCGGGGACAACGACCGTGATGCCTCACGGCGGCGCTGTATCGCAACGGCGCCACGTCGCCTAGCCGCGATTGGAGGTGAGTACTCGACACCTTGCGCCGGTGGGCGGCGATGAGCACAACCCGTCGGCGCGTTTCCCCGACCAACAGGCACGCCTCGTGCGTGTGACGTGAAGAGAAACGAGATGCCAAGTATGTCAAGTCATTCCGCGCAAACCAGCCGCACGACGATGGTCATGGACGACACCGCCGACACCGACGAGGGCGCCTCGAGCCCGCGTGCCGAAGTCGTGGTCACCGGCCGCAACGTCGAGGTTCCCGACCACTTCCGCACCTACGTTTCGGAGAAGCTCGCTCGTCTCGAGCGCTTCGACCGCACGCTCTACCTGTTCGACGTGGAACTCGACCACGAACGCAACCGGCGGCAGAAGAAGAACTGCCAGCACGTCGAGATCACCGCGCGGGGACGCGGGCCCGTGGTCCGCGGCGAGGCGTGCGCCGACAGTTTCTACGCCGCCCTGGAATCCGCCGTCGCCAAGCTCGAGAGCCGACTGCGCCGCAGCAAGGACCGCCGCAAGATCCACTACGGCGACAAGACGCCGGTGTCGGTCGCCCAGGCGACCAAGGTCTCGGCGCCCGAGGCGTTCCTACCGTCGGCCTCGACCGACGGCGCCTCGGCAGACGCCGACGCCATGGCGCCCCTGCACGAGCCCGGCCACATCGTGCGCACCAAGGAACATCCCGCCATCCCCATGACGGTCGACGACGCCCTCTACGAGATGGAGCTGGTCGGCCACGACTTCTTCCTCTTCCACGACAAGGAAAGCGACAAGCCGACGGTGGTGTACCGACGGCACGCCTACGACTACGGACTGATCAGGCTCTCCTGAACCGACCGGTCCTGCCCACGGCCCCCGACGTCTCGGCGTGTCGGGGGCCGTGTGTCGTGTCGTGCGCCTGAATCGGCCGTGCAGCCGAGTCACCTACGATGGGTCACGTCTGTCGAAGATCCGTCGAACCCGCAGGGGATGTAGTCGTGCTGGATAAGTTGCTCCGCCTGGGCGAAGGCCGCATGGTCAAGCGCCTCAAGAAGGTCGCGGACGTCGTCAATACGTTGTCCGACGACGTCGAGAAGCTCTCCGACGAGCAGCTGCGGGCCAAGACCGACGAGTTCCGTGCGCGCATCGCCGACGGCGCCGAGCTGGACGAACTGCTTCCCGAGGCCTTCGCCGTGGCCCGCGAGGCCGCCTCCCGCGTGCTCGGCATGCGGCCGTTCGACGTCCAGGTCATGGGCGGCGCCGCGCTGCACTTCGGCAACGTCGCCGAGATGAAGACCGGTGAGGGCAAGACCCTGACCTGTGTGCTGCCCGCCTACCTCAACGCGTTGAGCGGCAAGGGCGTGCACGTCGTCACCGTCAATGACTACCTGGCCAAGCGCGACCGCGAGTCCATGGGCCGCGTGCACCGCTTCCTGGGCCTCGAGGTCGGCGTGATCCTGTCGCAGATGACGCCCGACGAGCGCCGCGCCGCCTACGCCGCCGACATCACCTACGGCACGAACAACGAGTTCGGCTTCGACTACCTGCGCGACAACATGGCGCACTCCACGGCCGACATGGTGCAGCGCGGTCACAACTTCGCCATCGTCGACGAGGTCGACTCGATCCTCATCGACGAGGCCCGGACGCCGCTGATCATCTCCGGCCCCGCCGACGGCGCCTCGAATTGGTACCTCGAGTTCGCGCGGTTGGCGCCGCTGATGGAGAAGGACGTCCACTACGAGGTGGACATCCGCAAGCGCACCATCGGCGTGCACGAGAAGGGCGTCGAGTTCGTCGAGGACCAGCTGGGCATCGACAACCTCTACGAGGCCGCCAACTCGCCGCTGGTGAGCTACCTCAACAACGCGATCAAGGCCAAGGAACTCTTCATCCGCGACAAGGACTACATCGTCCGCAACGGCGAGGTCGTGATCGTCGACGAGTTCACCGGCCGCGTGCTGGTGGGTCGGCGCTACAACGAGGGCATGCACCAGGCCATCGAGGCCAAGGAGCACGTGGAGATCAAGGCCGAGAACCAGACACTCGCCACGATCACCCTGCAGAACTACTTCCGGCTCTACGACAAGCTCTCCGGCATGACGGGTACCGCCCAGACCGAGGCGGCCGAGCTGCACGAGATCTACACCTTGGGCGTGGTGAGCATCCCCACCAACCGCCCGATGATCCGCACCGACCAATCCGACCTGATCTACAAGACCGAAGAGGCCAAGTACGTCGCGGTGGTCGACGACGTCACCGAGCGGTACGAGAAGGGCCAGCCGGTGCTGATCGGCACCACCAGCGTCGAGCGCTCGGAGTACCTGTCCAAGCAGTTCACCAAGCGGCGCATCCCGCACAGCGTGCTCAACGCGAAGTTCCACGAGCAGGAAGCCGGGATCATCGCCGAGGCCGGCCGCCGCGGCGCGATCACGGTGGCCACCAACATGGCGGGTCGCGGTACCGACATCGTGCTCGGCGGCAACCCCGACTACATCGCCGACAAGCGGCTGCGGGAGCGCGGTCTGGACCCCATCGAGACGCCCGAGGACTACGAGGCTGCGTGGGACGAGGTGATCCACGAGGTCAAGGAGCAGGTCGCCAAGGAGGCCGAGGAGGTCATCGCCGCCGGTGGCCTCTACGTGCTGGGCACCGAGCGTCACGAGTCCCGCCGCATCGACAACCAGCTGCGCGGCCGCTCGGGCCGCCAGGGTGACCCCGGCGAGTCGCGGTTCTACCTGTCCCTCGGCGACGAACTCATGCGGCGCTTCAACGGCGCGACGCTGGAGTCGCTGCTGACCCGGCTCAACCTGCCCGAGGACGTGCCGATCGAGGCCAAGATGGTCTCGCGCGCCATCAAGAGCGCCCAGACGCAGGTCGAGCAGCAGAACTTCGAGATCCGCAAGCAGGTGCTCAAGTACGACGAGGTGATGAACCAGCAGCGCAAGGTCATCTACGCCGAGCGTCGCATGATCCTCGAGGGCGAGGACGTCCAGGAGCAGGCGCACAAGATGCTCGTCGACGTCATCACCGCCTACGTCGACGGCGCCACCGCCGAGGGGTACTCCGAGGATTGGGACTTGGAGGCGCTGTGGCAGGCGCTCAAGATGCTCTATCCCGTGGGCATCGACCACCGCGACCTCATCGACTCCGATGCCGTCGGCGAACCCGGCGAACTGACGCGTGACGAACTGCTCCAGGCGCTCATCGGCGACGCCGAGCGGGCCTACGCCGAACGCGAGGCGGCGCTGACCGAGATCGGCGGCCCCGACGCCATGCGCTACCTGGAGCGCAGCGTGCTGCTGTCGACGGTCGACCGCAAGTGGCGCGAGCACCTCTACGAGATGGACTACCTCAAGGAGGGCATCGGCCTGCGTGCCATGGCGCAGCGCGACCCGCTGGTCGAGTACCAGCGCGAGGGCTACGACATGTTCATGGCCATGCTCGACGGGCTCAAGGAGGAGTCGGTCGGCCTGCTGTTCAACGCGCAGGTGCAAGCCGCGCCGAACCCGGCCAGCCAGGTCGGCGCCGGCGCGGGTGCACCGGCCACGCTGGCCCAGTTCGCCGCCCAGGCCGCGGCGCAGGCGCAGCAGACCACCGACGGCGGCGGCGTCGCCACCAAGCAGGACGAGCCGCCGGCCGCCCCGGCATTGCGTGTCAAGGGCATCGACGAGGAGAAGGCGCGTCCCATGACGTTCGTCGGCCCCTCGGAGGACGGCTCGGCCGAGGTGCAGCGCCAGAGCGGCGGGCGGCATGCCGCCCCGGCCGGTGGCACCACGCGCAAGCAGCGGCGCGAGGCGGCGCAGCGCGAGGGGCGCAGCGGCTCCCGGCTCAAGCGCGGCTAGTCAGCCGATCTGCAACGCGACCACCTGCCACCGGCCCGAGACCAGTTCGACCCGGCCGGCGATGGCGCGGATCCGGCCCGCCCTGGTGAACGTCGCGAACACCTCGGCCGCGCGCGGCTCGGCTGCTCCGGCATCCACCGCGCGCAGACGCACGTGCCCCAGCACGGCGCTGCCGCGCGCTGGTACCGCCGCGCGGCTGAGCGCCGTGACCACGTCGACGAGGTTGGGCCGCAGCACGTTTCGCAACTGGGCGGGCGGGCGGCGCCGGTCGAGCACTTCCAGTACCCGGCGCAGCGCGGCCTCGGTGAACACCGCGGCGGCCCGCGGCGGGGGTGCCTCCCGCACCGGCGCCCGGCGCGGCGCCAGCGGACGTGCGGTGCGGCGGCGCAGCCGGGCAGGCGTCGGCGCGGGACAGGCGCCGACCGGTGGGGGCTCGTAGTCGACGACGGGGGACGTCAGGCTCGGCGTGTCGGGCATGGCTCATCTCCAGGTGCGGTGGACCGGCGGGCTGCTGGAGAGGAGCAGACGTCATCATGATCGCACGCGTGGCGCATGCCCCGGTGCACCCGTCATGCGCCCGGCCAGGGTCTGCGGCTACCGTGACGGAGTCGGGGCGGCTGGGGCAGTGTGAGCTGTGGAGGGTGGCGACGTCATGGTGACCAGGCTGTCGGCGGCCGACGCCACGTTCTACCACCTGGAGAACACGGCGACGCCGATGTACGTCGGCTCGCTGGCGATCCTGCGCAAGCCTCGCGGTGGGTTGAGTTACGAGACGTTGCTGGCCACCGTCGAACACCGGCTGCCGCAGATCCCGCGCTACCGGCAGAAGGTCCGCGAGGTCACGCTCGGTCTGGCCCGCCCGGTGTGGATCGACGACCGCGACTTCGACATCACCTATCACGTGCGCCGGTCGGCCCTGCCGTCGCCGGGCAGCGACGCCCAACTGCACGAGCTGATCGCGCGCATCGGTTCCCGTCCCCTCGACAAGACGCGGCCGCTGTGGGAGATGTACCTCATCGAGGGGTTGGCCAAGAATCGCCTGGCGATCTACGTCAAGTCGCACCAGGCGCTCGTCAACGGCATGACGGCGCTCGAGATCGGGCACGTGATCGCCGACCGCACCCAGCGACCTCCGGAGTTCGGCGAGGACATCTGGATCCCCGCCCGCGAGCCGAGCGACGGCCAGCTGCTCCTCGGGGCGGTGGGGGAGTGGATCACCCGTCCGGGCGTGCAGCTCGCCGCGGCGCGTTCGGCGATCACCGGGGTGGTCACCAACACCGGGCAGCTGATGGCGGTGGCGCGCCGGGCCGCCGAGATGGCGCGCACCGTGGCGCGGGGGACCGCCCCCAACAGCCCACTGAACACCACGGTGTCGCGCAACCGCCGCATCGCCGTGGCCGCCCACGAGTTCGAGGACTACCGCCAACTGCGCGTGCGGTACGACTGCGACGTCAACGACGTGGTGCTGGCGGTGGTCGCCGGCGCCCTGCGCAACTGGTTGATGTCGCGCGGCGAGCCGGTGTCGGCGTCGTCGACGGTGCGGGCCATGGCGCCCATGTCGGTCTACCCGAATGCCGAGGGCGAGGGCGCCGGGCCGGGCCAGGCCATCAGCGAGGTGTCGCCGTTCCTGGTGGACCTGCCGGTCGGCGAGGGCAATGCGGTGGTACGGCTGTCCCAGATCGCCCATGCCACCGAGTCCCATTCCTCGGCGGCGAGCCTGGTCGACGCCCGCACCATCGTGACGCTGTCCGGGTTCGCGCCACCGACGTTGCACGCCATGGGCATTCGCGTGGCCACCACGTTCTCGGCGCGGCTGTTCAACCTGCTGATCACCAACGTGCCCGGGGCGCAGAAGCAGATGTACGTGGCGGGGGCCAAGCTGCTGGAGACCTACGCCGTCCCGCCGTTGCTGCACAACCAGGTGCTGGCCATCGGCGTCACGTCGTACAACGGCCGGATGTACTTCGGCATCAATGCCGACCGGGACGCCATGAGCGACGTCGACGTGTTGCCGTCCCTGCTGCGCGAATCGCTCGACGAGTTGCTCGAGGCCGCGCGCTGAGCGTGGGCGGCAAGGGTGATCAGTACAGTCACGGTGTGCGCGTCTACGTCCCGGTGACCTTGACCATGCTCGCCGGCCTCGTCGCCGAGCAGACCCTGCATGCGCGCAGCGGGACGGCGTTCGCGGTGACGCCGACGCTGCGCGAGGCGTACGCCGACGGCGACGACGACGAGCTGGCCGAAGTGGCGTTGCAGGAGGCGGCCCTGGCGTCGTTGCGCCTGCTGGCGGCCGAGCCGCCCGGCGAGCTTCCGGTGCGGCGAGCGGTCCTGGTGGCCGACGTGGACGGTGCCACGGCGCGCCCCGACCTGGACGACGCCGTGGTGCGGTTGGCCGGGCCGGTGAGCATGTCCGACGTGGTGGCCGCGCACGTCGACAACGCCGCCGCCGAGCCCGCGGTGCTCAAGGCGGTGGAGGTGATCGACGAGGCCGATCTGGGGGACGAGGACGCCGAGCTGACGGTCGGCGATGCGCAGGATCACGACCTGGCGTGGTACGCGACGCAGGAATTGCCGTTCCTGCTGGACCTGCTGTGAAGCACCTGTCCCTGGTCGCATGACGGCTGGCTACCGGTGCGTAGGTTACGGTACCGTAGGTTAGGCGCGTCGCGAGGAGCAGGTGGCAATGGCCAAGAACAACATCAAGGTCTCGGCCAAGGTCGCCGACACCATCCGACCCACCGTGGCGGGTGCCAAGGATCGTCCGGCATGGCACGCGCTGCGCACCCTCGCGGCCAGGATCACCACGCCGCTGCTGCCCGACGACTACCTCCAGCTGGCCAATCCGCTGTGGTCGGCCCGCGAGCTGCGGGGTCGCATCCTGGAGGTCCGGCGCGAGACCGACGACTCGGCCACGCTGGTCATCAAGCCGGGGTGGGGATTCTCGTTCGACTACCAGCCCGGGCAGTACGTCGGCATCGGCGTCCTGGTCGACGGGCGGTGGCGCTGGCGCTCGTACTCGCTGACCTCGACCCCCGCCGATGGGCGGGGTGACCGGGCGCTGCGCACCGCGGGCCCCAAGACCATCACGATCACGGTCAAGGCCATGCCCGAGGGCTTCCTCTCCACGCACCTCGTGGGGGGCGTGGCGCCGGGGACCATCGTGCGGCTGGCCGCGCCCCAGGGCAACTTCGTGCTGCCGGAGCCCGCTCCGGACTCCGTGCTGTTCCTGACGGCCGGGTCGGGCATCACGCCCATCATGTCGATGCTGCGCACGCTGGCCCGCCGCGACGGCATCCGGGGGCCGGGGCACGTCGTGCACGTGCACTCCGCACCGACGTACGACGACGTGATGTTCGCCGACGAACTCGACGAGCTGCATCGCACGCATCCCGGTTACCAGCTGGTGCGGCGGGCCACCCGCACCGAGGGCCGGCTGGATCTGTCTCGGTTGGCCGAGGTGGTGCCCGACTGGCGGCAGCGGCAGACGTGGGCGTGCGGGCCGGAGGCGATGTTGGACGACGCCACGCGGACGTGGGGCGCCGCCGGGCTGGCCGACCGGCTGCACCTGGAGCGCTTCGCGGTGTCCAAGGCCGCCGCTCACGGCACGGGCGGCACCGTGACGTTCGAGCGCAGCGGCAAGACGGTCGCGGTGGATGCGGCCACGTCGCTGATGGACGCCGGCGAGTCCGCGGGAATTCAGATGCCGTTCGGCTGTCGCATGGGGATCTGCCAGTCGTGTGTGGTGGGGTTGGTGGCCGGGCACGTCCGCGATCTGCGCACCGGCGACGAGCACGAACCGGGCACGCGCATCCAGACGTGCGTATCCGCCGCCGCGGGCGATTGCACACTAGATTCTTAGGCGTACCCACTAGTAACCTACGGAATCGTAGGTTACGCTTTCGTAGGTAGCCGAAAGGAGGTCGACACGATGGCAATCACCGACGTACCGGAATTCGCGCACCTGACCGAATCCGACATCGAGGCTCTGGGTAACGAGCTGGACGCGATCCGGCAGGACATCGAGGACTCCCGCGGTGAGCGCGACGCGCGCTACATCCGCCGCACGATCGCCTTCCAGCGGTCGCTGGAGATCGCGGCCCGGCTCATGCTGGCGGGCAGCAAGAAGCGCAGCTGGTGGTGGGCTGGGACGAGCACGCTGGGCGTGGCCAAGATCATCGAGAACATGGAGATCGGCCACAACGTCATGCACGGCCAGTGGGACTGGATGAACGATCCCGAGATCCACTCCTCCTCGTGGGAGTGGGACATGAGCGGGGCGTCCAAGCACTGGCGCTTCACCCACAACTTCATGCATCACAAGTACACCAACATCCTCGGCATGGACGACGACGTGGGCTACGGCCTGATCCGCGTCACCCGTGACACCCGCTGGAAGCCGATGAACCTGTTCAACCTCGGGTTCAACACCATTCTGATGGCCCTCTTCGAGTGGGGTGTCGGCCTGCAGCACCTGGAGTTGGGCAAGATCTTCAAGGGTCGCGACGACCGCAATGCCACGCTGGTGCGCATCAAGGAGTTCGCCGTCAAGGCCGGACACCAGCTCGCCAAGGACTACGTCGCCTATCCGGCGCTGACGTCGTTGTCGCCGGGTGCGACGTTCACGTCCACCGCCAAGGCCAACGCCGTGGCCAACGTCATCCGCAACGTCTGGGCCAACGCGGTGATCTTCTGCGGTCACTTCCCCGACGGGGCCGAGAAGTTCACCAAGACCGACATGGTCGGCGAGTCGCGGGGTCAGTGGTACCTGCGACAGATGCTGGGCAGTGCGAACTTCGAGAACGGTCCGGTGCTGCGTTTCATGAGCGGCAACCTGTGCCACCAGATCGAGCACCACCTCTACCCGGACCTGCCGAGCAACCGGCTCTACGAGGTCTCGATCCGGGTCCGCGAGATCTGCGAGAAGTACGACCTGCCCTACACCACGGGCTCGTTCCTGGTGCAGTACGGCAAAGCGTGGCGCACCATCGCCAAGCTGTCGCTGCCCGACCGGTTCCTCACCGACACCCGCGACGATGCGCCCGAGACGCGCAGTGAGCGGATGTTCGACGACCTGGCCGTCGAGCAACGCCGGGGACTGAAGTCCTCGATCGCCGCAGTTCGGGCTCGCAGGCGCGCCAAGCGTTTCCAGCGCGAACTCGCTGCCTGATCCCTCGCGAACACCGAACGGCGGGG
>NZ_JBYVYK010000061.1:9454-31821 GCF_058148405.1 Mycobacterium sp. DHQP2018-32-09
CACCCCATCGGGTGCCCCGCCGTTCGGTGTCAGGGCCGTCGGGTGTCAGGCGCGGTCGAACGTGTCGGGGTTCGGGCCGGTGCGGCCTTCCTCACCCTTGTCCAGTTCGGTGAGCGCATCCAGGTCGTCGGGGCTCAGCTCGAAGTCGAAGATGTCGAAGTTGTCCTTGATGCGTTGCGGTGTCACCGATTTCGGGAAGATGACGTCACCGCGCTGGATGTGCCAGCGCAACACCACCTGGGCCGGTGACTTGCCGGTGGCCTTCGCGATGCCGTCGACCACCGGGTCGTCGAGGACCTTGCCCTGCGCGATGGGCGACCAGGCCTCGGTGACGATGCCATGTGACGCGCCGTAGCGACGCACCTCGGCGTTGGTGAAGTAGGGATGCACCTCGATCTGGTTCACGGCGGGCACGGTCTCGGTCTCGGCGGCCAGTCGCTCCAGGTGCGGCACCTGGAAGTTCGAGACCCCGATGCTGCGGGCCCGGCCGTCGGCCTTGAACTCCTCGAGCGTGCGCCACGTCGAGACGAAGTCGCCACCGTAGAGCGTGGGCAGCGGCCAGTGGATGAGGAACAGGTCGACGTAGTCGAAGCCCAGGTCGGCCAGGGTCTGGTCGAACGCCTTGCGGGCGTCGGCGGGCTCGTGGAAGCCGTTGTTGAGCTTGCTGGTCACGAAGACGTCGCCGCGGTCGATGCCCGAGGCGCGGATGCCCTCTCCGACGCCCTTCTCGTTGCCGTACATCTCGGCGGTGTCGATGTGCCGATAGCCGGTCTCCAACGCCGTGCGGACGGTGTCGGCGGTCTCCTCGGGCTTCACCTGGTAGACGCCGAACCCGAGCTGGGGGATGTGGGCGCCGTCGTTGAGTTCGATGCTGGGAACAGTGGTCACCGGGACAGCGTGCCCAGCGTCGGCGCGGCGCAAACGGCACTCAGTTCAGGTCACCGGCGGTGGTCGCGACGTCGTCGCCGAACCACTTCTCCTTGATGAGGGCGTAGGTGCCGTCTTCGCGCATGGTGATCAACGTCTGGTTCACGGGCTTGCGCAACGGGCTGTCGAGGGCGAGGACGAAACCCTGGTCCTCCTCCTGAAAGATCGGTCCCGCCATGACGGCGACGCCCTCCCCGCGGTGAGCCACGTAGTAGCGCAGCACCGGGGTGTCACCCACGACGGCGTCGTAGCCGTCGTCCCGCAGCAGCGCGTAGGCGTCCTCGATGTCCTTGGTCTCGGTGGCGTCGATGCCCATTCCCTGCAGGAACTGGGCGGCCGTGGTGCCGGCCACCACGGCCACCGACTTGTCGTACAGGTCTGCGGGCCCACTGATCTTGGCGTCGAGCTTCGCCACCGTCAGTGTCGCGCTGAGATTGGCCGAGTAGAAGGATACGAACACGATGGCCGCGAAACCCCACAGGATCGCCAGTCCCTTGGTCCACGTCGTCGTCGCGGACGTGCTCTGCCGCCCGACCAGTGAACCCACGCCCCAGCCGAACGCCTCGACGATGCCCGGCCAGTACCTTCGCGACACGACCGGCGTCGCGCTGCGCCGTTCGACGATCCAGAACACGTGGGCCGGCACGATGCTGACGATCACGGCGGCCGCGATCCAGATCAGCATGGTGCGTGACAGGAGCAGGTCGAGGTAGCCGCCCAGACCGGGGACCGACGGCCGCGTGTCGGCGACGGGCACGATGATCTGCAGCCCGGAATCCATCGTCGCCTGGGAGAAGTCGAACGACCTCTCCCGCTCGGCGGTGATGGAGATGCCGCCGACCGCGATCTGGGCGCGCCCGTCGGCCACCGCCGCGAGTTGACCGGCGACGTCGCCGGTGTCGACGTAGGTGGTGTCGTAGTCGAGCCGTTGGGCGATCTCGTTCCACAGGTCGACGCTGAACCCGGTCAGGGCGCCGCTACTCGTCGTCATCACGAAGGGCGCCAACGTGTGCACCGCGACGGTCACCGCACGCCCCGGCGTCACCGGCGCCGGGGCGGGAGTCGGTTCCGGCGCGGCGTTCGCGATCGGCGTCCCCGCCGCCAGCGCACCGAACATGCTGAACCACAACACCGTTGCCGTCAGTGCGGACCAGCGCACGCCGTCTCCTCATCGATTCGTCGCCGACCGACGACGCAGGCGACCGTGGTGGTCGGTGATCGCGTCGTTCGTCGCAGCCAGTGCGTCGAGGTGATCCAACGACCGTACCGTCCCAGCGCACCGCTGCGGCCGGTGCCCCCGGGCAGGCGTCGACTCAGAACCCACCGATCGGATGGCCGAACCCGCCGCATGGGTGATGCCCACGCGTTCTCGCGAGGACATGCTGGATGTCGTGAACCGAACCGATCACTCGGCCGCGCAACCCGCGGACCCGGGGGCCCGCGCCCGCGCCGCCGCGATCGCCGTCGTGGTGGTCTCCGTCATCATCACCGCGATCATCGTCGTCGGCATTCATCTGCTGCGGATGAAGGGTCTACTGGCGTGACGGCAGGTGATCGCACGGGTGTGCGCGAGCACTCTCGTCCTTGCGGGCGATGAGGAACGCTTGCGGCGTGGATTCCACGCCATCCCCGTCGGGGTGCCGCACCAGCTCGGCATACATCCGAAAACCCGCGTGGGCGAGGACTTCTGCGACGTCGCGGGGTCGACGTCGGATGAACGTCAGCGACACCGGACGGTCGAATGCCTCGGTCAGGACCCGCGGCTCGTCACCCACCTGAAACGCCAACAGCAACAGTCCGGACGGCTCGAGCACCCGATGGAATTCGTGGAACACCCCGGCCAGATGATCGTCGGGCACGTGGATGATCGAGTACCAGGCACACACTCCGCCCGCGCTGCCGTCGGACAACCCGTCGAGATCGACCATGGACCCGATGCTGAAACGCAGGTCTGGATTGAGGCGCCTGGCCTGGCCGATCATGTTCGCAGACAGGTCGATTCCGTGGACGTCCAGCCCGCGCGCCGCCAGCATCGCCGTGGTGGCGCCGGTTCCGCAGCCGACGTCCACGACGCGCGTGTTCGCTCCGCCGAGAATCAGATCCGCGAAGGCGGAGATCATCGACTTGTCGACGGGCTTGGCATCGAGATGGTGGTGGAATCGTTCGGCGTAGTCCACCGCCGTGCGATCGTAACCCTCCCGCGTGTCGGCGATGAAGTCCCATGGGCCCATACCCGGCATTGTTCTGGAATCGGGCCGCACCGCACGACGGCGCGCCGCCGTGCGGTGCGCTTCCGGCTCGTGGTCAGCGGGCTGGTGGCGGCGATCCGACGGTCGGCACCTGTGCTGGGCCACCGGATCCCGGGCCGTCTCCCAGACCGTCGCCCGGACCGACCCAGCCGCCCCAGGCCTCGTCGCCGCCGTGGTCGAACGATCCCATGTCCCAATCGGCTTCGTAACCGCCGTCGTCGGGATCCATGCCGGAGTGGCTGCCGACCAACAGGCCGAGTGCGAAGATGGCGCCGGCGATGACGACGCCGCCCACGGCGATTCCCATGCCGGCCGCGATGCGGTAGATCCGCGTGGAGGGCGCCGAGCGGGGCGTCGTCGGAGGGGCACTGGGCGCGGCGACGATGGGCGTCTGCGCGGATGCCTGCTGCGTTTCGGACATGGCACCAGCGTGACAACGCATCCGGGCCAGGACCATCCGCCACGAGGCCGGACGTGGCATCCACCTGGACGGACTTCATCGCCGTGCAGCGGCAACGGTCGCCGGCGCCCGACCCGTCAGTCCGTCCTTGCAGGCGTCGGTGGGACGGGGCCGTAGAGACGCGAGATGATCAGGGGCGCAGCCACTCCGTGCAGCAGCAAGCTGCTCAGCACGATGATGCACGTGGCGGCGAGAACGGCCTCGCCGTCGGCGGTCGGCAGCGCGTTGTAGGCGATGAGCCCGAACACGATGGAGGCGGCACCCCTTGGCCCCATGACGGCCATGAAGACCACGTCGCGCCGGTCGGTTCCGAACCGATCATCGAGATCATCACGGGCACGATCCGGCCCAGGGTGAGGACGAATGCCGCGAGGACGATCGCGGGCCACCAGTCGAAGTTCCCGACCACGAGGATGGCACCGGCGATGCCGAACGCCAACCACAACACGAGATTCACCAGGCCGGCGACGTCCTGCGCCAAGGTGAACTGCGCAGGCGGCTCGTCGTCGGGCACCGACGTCTCGGCCGCCAGGGCGATGCGGAAGGCCACGCCGCAGACGAAGGCGGCCACGAAGCCGTTGCCGTGCACGCCGAGTGCCACGGCGAAGGTGAAGAACGGCAAGGCCAAGATGCCGACGCGCGTGCTGTGGGTGTCCGACCACTTGCGGCGGTCGGCCTCCCGGAACAGCCATCCTGCGAGGAAGCCGATCGCAGCTCCGACGCCGATGGCGATCGCGCCGGCCGGTGCCGCCTTGGCGAATGCGGCGAGCGCCTGCTGTTCGGGATCGCCCGTGGTGGTCGCCAACGCCACCGAGGCCAACAGGAAGGGCGCCACCAGGCCGTCGTTGTAGCCACTCTCCACGGCGAGCCAGCCGCGGACGCGTTCGGGTATGCGGCGGTCTCGGATGATGGAGAACTCGGGCGAGAAGTCCACGGGGACCGCCAGACACGTGATGGCGAGGACGGCGACCACGGACAGTCCGAGCGGCAACGAGAGACCGACGAGCAGCACCAGCCCCAGCGACAGCGGAAGCGCGATCGCGAGCAGGCGCAACGGGACGCTGGTCGCGTGCGACCGCAGCGATCCACGCAGTTCGACGGCGTCGACGAACAGCAGCAGCGCCAAGATGAGTTCGGCGGCGAGCAGGGCCATCTTCGAGTCGAAGAACGTCGTGCTCTCGTCGGTGACGAACCATCCGATGACCGCGCCGAGAGCCACCATGAGCAGCGGCCCGGTGATCGAGTACCTCTTCAGCCGCCGATGGCACAGCGCCCAGATCAGCATGGGGCCCGCCAGAATCAGCAGGACGGCGGTCATCAGGTATCCCCTCGCCACTCGACGCGTCTGCCGGACGCGGCCATCGCGCTGTATTCAACCCGACGACACGCCGGCCGTCGCCGCGTGGCCCGCTCAGCCGGCCCGCAACACCCCGAGCAGGTGGCGCGCGGCGCGCACCCGGTCGGCCGCCGGGCCGCGCAGCTCGTCGAGTGCGCACTCCGGATCCGCGGGCGGGCCCAGATGCCCGCAGCCGCGCGGACAGTCCTCCAGGGCGTCGGCGAGGTCCGAGAACGCCAACAGGACGTCGTCGGGCGCGATGTGCGCCAACCCGAACGACCGGATGCCCGGGGTGTCGACGACCCACCCGGAGTCGGCCAGCGGCAGCGCCACCGACTGCGTCGACGTGTGCTTGCCCTTGCCCACCCCGGAGACCTCGCCGGTGGCCCGGTCGGCATCCGGCACCACCCGGTTGACCAACGTCGACTTCCCGACGCCGGAGTGGCCGAGCAATACCGTCACCCGGTCGTGCAGCAGCGGCTCGACGGCGTCGAGGTCGTCGTCGCGGCCCGCCGCCACCACGGTCAGGTCCAGTCCGGCGAACTGCTCGGCGAAGGGTTCGGGCGGCGCCAGATCGGACTTGGTCAGACACAGAATGGGTTGCAGCCCACCGGCGTACGCGGCGACCAGCGCGCGCTCCACGAACCCGGTGCGCGGTGGGGGATCGGCCAGCGCCACCACGATCAGCAGCTGATCGGCGTTCGCCACGACGACGCGCTCGGTCGGGTCGGTGTCGTCGGCGGTGCGCCGCAGGACGGTACGGCGGTCCCCGCGCCGCACGATGCGCGCCAGCGTGTCGGGCTTGCCCGACAGGTCGCCGACGACGTCCACGTCGTCGCCGACGACGATCGGGGTGCGGCCCAGTTCGCGGGCGCGCATCGCGGTGACCACGCGGTCGGGGTCGCGGCCCAGCGCGCACCCCCAGCGGCCGCGGTCCACCGTGACCACCATCGCCTGCTGGGCGTCGGCATGCTCGGGTCGGGTCTTGGTGCGCGGCCGTGACCCCCGTCCGGACCGCACCCGGACGTCGGATTCGTCGTACTCGCGAGTCCTCAAGGCGCCGAGGGGATTTGCCCGTCGAGCAGATCGGCCCACAGCTGCGGGAAGTCCGGCAGCGTCTTGGCGGTGGTGGCGATGTTCTCGACCTCCACGCCCGCCACCTTCAGACCGACGATGGCGCCTGCCGTGGCCATCCGATGGTCGGCATACGACCGCCACACCCCACCGTGCAGCGGCGTGGCGGTGATCGTCAACCCGTCGGGGGTCTCCTCACACCGCCCGCCCAGACGGTTGATCTCCTCGGTGAGAGCGGCCAACCGGTCGGTCTCGTGGCCGCGCAGGTGCGCGATGCCGCGCAACCGCGACGTCTCGCCCGGCTCGGCGACGGCCGCCACCGCCGCGACCGCGGGTGCCAGCTCGCCGATCTCGCCGAGGTCGACGTCGAAGCCGCCGAAGGCGTAGTCGGGGCCGTCGACCTCCAGATAGTGGCTGCCGAGGGTGACGGTGGCGCCCATGGTGCGCAGCAGCGCCACCACGGCGTCGCGCGGCTGCACGCTGTGGGCGGGCCAGCCGGTGATGCGTACGGCACCGCCGGTCACCAGAGCGGCCGCCAAGAACGGCACCGCATTGGACAGGTCGGGTTCGATGGCCCAGTCGCGGGCGGCCACGGCGCCCGGGCGGACGTGCCAGCGGTTGGCCGTCGCATCGTCGACCTCCACCCCGGCGTCGCGCAGCATCGTGACCGTCATCGCGACGTGGGGGGCCGACGGCACCGTCTCCCCGGTGTGCAGCACCTCGAGACCATCGGTGAACGTCGCCCCCGCCAGCAGCAGCCCCGACACGAACTGCGACGACGCGGAGGCGTCGATGCGCACCGTGCCGCCCCGTACCGATCCCGTGCCGCGCACCCGGAACGGCAGCGCGTTCCCGTCGACGTCGACGCCCACGTCGCGCAACGCATCCAGCAGGGGGGCGATGGGTCGCGACCGCGCCTGCTCGTCACCGTCGAACGTGACGACCTGCCTGCCCAGCCCCGCCAGTGCGGGCACGAACCGCAGCACGGTACCCGCCAATCCGCAGTCGACGCGGGCGTCGGCACCCGGGTCGATGGCCCCGCCGACGGTCAGCTCGGTGTCGTCGCCCTCGATGGTCACGCCGAGTGCGCGCAGGGCGTCGATCATCAGATCGGTGTCGCGGCTGCGCAGCGCACCCGTCAGCGTCGACGTCCCGGTACCGGTCCCCAGCGCCGCCAGGATCAGGGCGCGGTTGGTCTGCGACTTCGAGCCGGGCACCGCGACCGTCGCGCGGATGGGGGCGGGGGCCGTCGGTGCGGGCCAGTGGTCGGACTGCTCCTCGCCGGCGCGGTTGCTCACGTCACCATCCTGCCTTGTCGGGCGCAGGCCCCGCCGGTGTCCCCCGCGCGTGCCACCATGGACCCCATGTGCGGGCGATTCGCGGTGACCACCGACCCGGCCCTGCTCGCCGAGAAGATCAAGGCGATCGACGAGGCGACGGCCGAGGCGGGCAAGGGCGGCGGCAGCGGGGCCAACTCCGGGGCCAACCACGGGGCGAACTACAACGTGGCACCCACCACCACCGTCGCCACCGTCGTGCGGCGGCACGCCGAGCCCGACGACGACCCGACGCGGCGCGTGCGTGCCATGCGCTGGGGCCTGGTGCCGCCGTGGGCCAAGGCCGCCGCCGACGGCGGCCCCGACACCAAGGCCGGTCCGCTGCTCATCAACGCCCGGTCGGACAAGGTGACGTCGTCGCCGGCGTTCCGCAGCTCGGCCAAGTCCAAGCGGTGCCTGGTGCCGATGGACGGCTGGTACGAGTGGAAGGGCACCAAGGGCGACAAGACGCCGTACTACATGTACGCCGGTGACGGCGAGCCGTTGTTCATGGCAGGCCTGTGGTCGACGTGGCGCCCCAAGAACGCGGCCAAGAACGCGGCCGGGGACGCGGCCGACAACGCCACGCCGCTGTTGAGCTGCACCATCATCACCACCGAGGCCGCCGCCCAGCTCGCCGACGTGCACGACCGCATGCCGCTGACCATCAGCGAGGCCGACTGGGACCGCTGGCTGGACCCCGACGCGCCCATCGACGAGGGCCTGCTGCGCGGGCACGGCGACCTGGACCGCATCCGGATCCGGGAGGTGTCGCGGCTGGTCAACAGCGTCCGCAACAACGGGCCCGAACTCATCGAGGCCGTGTCCGGCGACGCGGCGGGCGAGCAGGGCACGCTGCTGTGACCCACCCGCTGGCGACCGGCGGCGTCGTGGACGCGCTGGCGCGGGACCTGAGGGCGGCCGGCTACACCACCGAGGGCGTGGCGGATCTGCTGGGCGCCGACGCCGGTGCCGCGTTCAGTCGCGGGCTGTGGTGGTCGGCGTTGCGGGCCACCGATCGCGCGGCGCCCGAGCAGCGGCGGTTGGCGACGTGCGTGCGCCTGTTCCTGCTCGGCACCGACGAAGATCGCGCGCGGGTCGCCGAGGTCTTTCCCACCACCAGCGTCGCGGCCCTGATCGGCGACGGGGTACTGGAGGACGGGGTACTGGAGGACGGGGTACTGGAGGACGTCGACACCTCGACCGTGCGGGCCGCACTCGACGTGCGTCCGCACGGCGACGGCACTCGCGACTTCCTGGTGGTCTCCGATCAGGACTCCGCGCTGCGCGCCGGTCCGGTGCGTCCCGATCACGTGCTGGGCATCGGCGGCGCGTCGGTGTCGCTGGCGTCGGCCGTCGTGCGGTCACCCGTGGGGCGCGCGCTCGACCTCGGCACCGGCTGCGGCATCCAGGCGTTGCACCTGGCCGCCCACTGCGAGGAGATCGTCGCGACCGACACCAACGAGCGTGCGCTCGCGCTGGCCGCGGCCACGGCCCGGCTCAACGGGATGTCCTGGGATCTGCGCCGCGGCAGCCTGTTCGAGCCGGTGGCGGGGGAGCGGTTCGACCTGATCGTGTCGAATCCGCCGTTCGTGGTGGGCACCGGCGCACTGGACTACGAGTACCGCGACTCCGGCATGGCCGGCGATGCGCTGTCGCGCCACCTCGTCGAGCGCGTCGGGGATCACCTGGAACCCGGCGGGACGGCGCAGATCATGGCGAACTGGATCGTGCGCCGCGGCGACGAGGCCGGGGCGTGGCGCGACCGCGTGCGGAGCTGGCTCGCGGGCACCGGCCTGCACGCCTGGGTGGTGCAGCGCGAGTTCGCCGACCCGGTGAGCTACGTGTCGCTGTGGACCTCCGATGCCGGGGAGCAGCCGCAGGAGGCGGCGCGCCGCGGCGGTCGGTGGCTGGACTGGTTCGAGTCCGAGGGCATCGCGGGGGTCGGCATGGGCATGGTGACCGTCCGTGCCCCGCGGCGCGGCGAGACGCGTCCGCCCGACCAGGTCTTCGAGGAGATCACCGGTGCCGACGAGGCGCTGACCGGACCGGAGGTCGAGGCGTTCTTCGCCCGCAGGGAGTACCTGCACGACACCAGCGACGCCCGGTTGCTCGCGACGCGGCTGTCGACGGCGCCGGTGATCCTGGAGGAGCAGTCGCTACCCGGGGAGCACGGGTGGCAGGTGGTGGGCGCCGCGGTACGCCGCCCGGGTGGCCCGGCCGCGGTCCTCGGCGTCGACGAGGTGTCGCGGGCGCTGCTCGCCGGCTGCCGCGGCGAGGTGCCGCTGGGAATGCTCGTCGAGTTGCTGGCGGCCCACCACGGGGTGGATCCCGACGCGCTCGCCGAGGCCGCGATGCTGGTGGTGCGCGAGGCCATCGGACGCGGAATCCTCTACGAGGCAGGCTGATCGGTGCATCCCGAACTGATCGACTATCCCGTCGAGGCGCCGTCGTTGCCCGCGCCGGTGCTGTTCGACCAGTTCTGGGCCGACCTGACGTTCGTGCACTGGCCGGTGGAGCCGGCGGCGGTCGCGCGGTTCTTTCCGGCGGGCACTCGACCGGATGTGTTCGAGGGTCGCACCTACGTGGGGCTGGTGCCCTTCGTGATGCGCCACGTCGCGCTCGGTTCGGCATTGCGGGTGCCGTACTTCGGCCACTTCGCCGAGACCAACGTGCGCCTGTACTCCGTCGACGACGCCGGCCGCCGCGGCGTGCTGTTCCGGTCCCTGGAGACCGAGCGTGCCGCCGTCGTCCCCGTCACCCGGCTCGGCCTGGGGATGCCGTATACGTGGGCCCGGATGCGGGTGTCGCGGTCTGCGGGGCACATCGCCTACGACAGCCGGCGGCGCTGGCCGCACGCCGGTCTGCGCAGTCACGTGGCCGTCCGCATCGGCGCGCCGGTCGAACCGACACCAGTGGAGGTGTGGCTGACGGCCCGCTGGGGTGCCCACACCCGGGTCGGCGGGCGGACGTGGTGGATTCCGAACCGGCACGCCGCATGGCCCCTGCACCACGCCGAGGTCGAGTCGCTGCACGACGACCTGGTCGCCGCCGCAGGCGTCCGGCCGTGCGGTCCGCCGTTGCGGGCCCTGTTCTCCCCGGGAGTGCACTCGCGGTTCGGTGGGCCCGCCCGGGTCGCGTGAGTCAGCGCCGGCGCATCGCGCTGGCCACCACGTAGCGGGCGTCGAAGGCGACCCCGGAGGCGCTCACGTGGGGGCGCAGGGCCTCGGCGAACGCGTCGCGGAGGCGGCGACGCTGGTCGGCCGACGCCCGGCCGAATACGTCGACGTGCATGGGTGATTCGTGTTCCAGGAACGCCATGGCCGCGTCCGGCGAGGCGAACGTCCACGACAGCACCCCGACCTCGACCACGACGTCGGCGAAGTGCGGTGCGAGGCGCCGCGCCACGACCTCGGGATCGCCCCACTGGTCGGGCGTGAAGTCGCGGGGCGGGGGCGCCCCGAGCACGGCCACGATCGGATCGTAGAGCGGGTTGTCGCCGCCGCGCTGCCACGCCGAGAATGCCAGCACGCCTTCGGGTTTGAGCAGGCGCACGATCTCGGCCACCTGCCGCAGCGGGTCGACGAAGATGATGCCCATGTTGGACACCACCGCGTCGGCGCCGGCGGCGGGCAGGCCGGTGGCGGCGGCGTCGGCCGCGTGCCAGGTGATCTCGAGGTCTCCCGCCTTGGCGCGGGCCTGGTCGAGCAGCTCCGGCGTCAGGTCCACGCCGGTGACCCGTGCCCCCCGGCGTGCGGCCGCCAGCGCTGCGCTGCCGGTACCGCAGGCCAGGTCGAGCACGGCGGCACCGGCCAGCGTGCGACGACGGTCGGCGGCGGCCACCACCTCCTCGGCGATGCGGGAGATGCGTTCGGCCACCGACTCGTACCGGCCTGCCGCCCAGATCGACGCCGCGTTCACTCCGGTCGCGCGCCGTACCCGGGCGGGTTCGGGGCGTCCACCCACAGGTCCACCCCCAGCTCGGAACCGGGCACGCAGTCATACACCGACAGGTCGGTGACACCGGACTCCAGCAGCACGTCCTCGCACAACAGGCTGTGCCCGGTGTAGCTCGACGGCTTGGTCAGGATGGCGTACGCGGCGTCGGCGTAGACGGCGGGTTTGCGGGCACGTGCCATGGCCTCGTCGCCGCCCAGCAGGTTCTGCACGGCCGCCGTGGCCACCAGCGTGCGCGGCCACAGCGTGTTCGACGCGATCCCGGCCTCGCGCATCTCCTCGGCGACGCCCAACGCGCACAACGTCATTCCGAACTTCGCCATCATGTACGCCGTCGGCTTGAGCCACTGCGACTCCAGCCGGATGGGCGGCGACAGCGTCAGCACGTGCGGGTTCTCGCGGCCCATCATGTGGGGCAGGCACGCCTGCGTCACGGTGTAGGTGCCGCGCACCTGGATGCCGTTCATCAGGTCGAAGCGCTTGAGCGGCACCTCGGTGATGGACCCCAGGTTGATCGCCGAGGCGTTGTTCACGCAGATGTCGATCCCGCCGAACCGGTCGACGGTCTGCGCCACCGCGTCCGCCACCGAGTCGCCGTCGCGGATGTCGCCGACGATGGGCAGCGCCTGCCCGCCGGCCTCCTCGATCTCCTTGGCCGCGGTGTACACGGTGCCCTCGAGCTTGGGGTGGGGTTCGGCGGTCTTGGCGATCAGGGCGACGTTGGCGCCGTCGGCGGCGGCGCGCTTGGCGATGGCCAGGCCGATGCCGCGGCTCGCGCCGGAGATGAACATGGTCTTTCCGTGCAGCGTCATGGGGCAACCCTAGACAGCGCGGATGTCGGCGGTGACGGCATCGGTCAGTCGGACCAGATCTTCGGGTGCCAACGCAACGTCCACGCCGCGCTTGCCCGCGCTGCACAGCACGCGGTCCCACTGCAGCGCCGAGACGTCGACGACGGTGGGGAGTTGCTTGCGCTGGCCCAGCGGTGAGATGCCGCCCAGGACGTAGCCGGTGGCGCGTTGCGCGGCGGCGGGGTCGGCCAACTCGGCCTTGGCGGCGCCCAGCGCCGCGGCGGCGGCCTTCAGCGACAGCTTCGACGGCACGGGGACCACTGCGACGCCCAATCCTGCGGGCAGTGCGATGACGAGGGTCTTGAAGATCTGGGCCGCGGCGAAGCCTGCGCCCGCCAACTCGGCGGCCGCCTCGTCGCCGAAGGACTCGGCGCGCGGGTCGTGGTGGTACTTCACCACCTCGTGGGCGACGCCCGCGGTGACCAGGGTGGAGATCGCCGGGGTTGCCGACCGTGCCGTACGTGCCACCGGCTCACCCTAGTGTCGCGGGGAATGAGCCGCGCCGTACCCGCGGTTGTTAGGGGCGGAGCAACGAGTCCCCCGACGTCCGCTCGAGCCATCGCGCGGTGTCGGACGCGGCAACTAGGATCGACGAAAGGTGACCTTTGGTGCCAACGGCATGCTTGGAGCGTCCGGCGGTTCTGCTGGACCCGGTGGTCGCCGCGATAGAAGGGACGGTGTCCATCGAGATGACTGACTCGAGCGTGGCATCCGGCGATGCTCCGGTCACGGATGTGCGGTCCGAGGCGAAGTCCGACGCGAAGTCCGAGGCGAGGTCCGAGGAGACCGACGCCGAGTTGACGGCGCGGTTCGAGCGCGATGCGATCCCGCTGCTCGACCAGCTCTACGGCGGTGCGCTGCGAATGACCCGCAATCCCGCCGATGCCGAGGACCTGCTGCAGGAGACCATGGTCAAGGCGTATGCCGGCTTCCGGTCGTTCCGCGAGGGCACCAACCTCAAGGCCTGGCTGTACCGCGTCCTGACCAACACCTACATCAACAGTTACCGCAAGAAGCAGCGGCAACCGGCCGAGTACCCCACCGACGAGATCACCGATTGGCAGCTGGCGGCCAACGCCGAGCACTCGTCGACGGGGTTGCGATCGGCCGAGGTGGAGGCCCTCGAGGCCCTGCCGGACACCGAGATCAAGGCCGCGCTGCAGGCGCTGCCCGAAGAATTTCGCATGGCGGTCTACTACGCCGATGTCGAGGGGTTCCCCTACAAGGAGATCGCCGAGATCATGGACACCCCGATCGGTACCGTCATGTCGCGGCTGCACCGTGGCCGCAAGCAGCTCCGCGAGCTGTTGGCCGACGTCGCCAAGGATCGCGGTTTCATTCGAGGACAGCAGCTCGGGGAACCCGAGGAGGTCACGTCATGAGTGAAGGATTCGAGCGTCCGGAGGGCCACGACTTCACGCCGCCCATCGGTCCCGTCGACCCCGAGCACCCGGAGTGTGCCTCGGTGATCGCCGAGGTATGGACGCTGCTGGACGGCGAGTGCACCGAGCAGACGCGCGACAAGCTCAAGCAGCACCTCGAGGAATGCCCCACGTGCCTGCGGCACTACGGCGTCGAGGAGCGCGTGAAGCGGCTCATCGCCACCAAGTGCAGCGGTGAGCGGGCGCCGGAGTCGCTGCGGCAGCGGCTGCGCGTCGAGATCAGCCGCACCACGATCATCCGCGGCTGAGCCAGACAGACGAAGACGGCGGCCCATCGGGCCGCCGTCTTGGTATGCGCTCGTAGGTCAGGCGTTGGGGCGCTTGCCGTGGTTCGCCTTCGAGTGCTTGCGATCGCGCTTCTTGCGGCCACGCTTGGCCATGGTGGTTCCTCCATCGGGATGTCGAAGATGCTGCTTGCGTCGACTACGTCGCCCCACAGTGTCGCACGGCAGCGGGGGTGAGTTCCAATGCGTCGTCGGCGGGCGCATGTGGTTCGATGGAGTCCCCGATTCTTGGGGACAGTCGAGACGAGTGGAGTTGAAGATGGCCGAGGACGTTCGCGCCGAGATCGTGGCCAGCGTGCTGGAGGTCGTGGTCAGCGAAGGCGACCAGATCGGCGCAGGCGACACGCTCGTGCTGCTGGAGTCGATGAAGATGGAGATCCCCGTCATCGCCGAAGTGGCAGGCACCATCTCGTCGGTCAACGTCTCCGTCGGCGACGTCATCCAGGCAGGCGACCTCATCGCCGTCATCAGCTAGGCACGTCGAGCCTCCGGAGTCCACCCGTGTCGACCCTCGGTGACCTGCTCGCCGAGCACACGATGCTGCCCGGCAGCGCCGTCGACCACCTGCACGCCGTGGTCGGGGAGTGGCAGCTGCTGGCGGACCTGTCGTTCGCCGACTACCTGATGTGGGTGCGTCGCGACGACGGCGTGCTGGTGTGCGTCGCGCAGGTCCGGCCCAACACCGCGTCGACGGTGTTGCTCGCCGACGCCGTCGGGACGCAGAACCAACCGGACGCCATGCCCGTCGTCACCGACGCGTTCGCGTCCGGGCACATCGGCCGCGAGAGCGATTCCCGCCAGGAGCACGCCGACACGGGGTGGCTGGACACCGAGGCCGTCCCGGTGCGGCACGGCAACCGCGTGGTGGCCGTGCTGACCCATCAGACCGCGCTGGCCGATGCGCGCAAGGCCAGCCCCCTGGAGCGCGCGTACCTGGATTGCGCCCGCAACCTGTTGCACATGCTGTCGGAGGGCACGTTCCCCAACGTCGGGGACGTGGCGATGTCGCGGTCCAGCCCCCGTGTCGGGGATGGGTTCATCCGGTTGGACGGTGAGGGCGTGGTGGTGTTCGCGAGCCCCAACGCCATCTCGGCCTATCACCGCATGGGCCTGCCCGCAGAGCTGGAGGGCCACGATCTGGTCAGCGTCACGCGGCCGTTGATCTCCGACCCGTTCGAGGCCCAGGAGCTGGCGAAACACGTGCGCGACTCGCTCGAAGGCGGCTCCAGCATGCGTCTGGAGGTCGACGCCGGCGGTGCTGCCGTACTGCTGCGCACGTTGCCGCTGGTGGTGCACGGGGCCGCGGCGGGGGCGGCGATGCTCATCCGCGACGTCACCGAGGTCAAGCGCCGCGACCGCGCCCTGCTGTCCAAGGACGCGACCATCCGTGAGATCCACCATCGCGTGAAGAACAACCTGCAGACCGTTGCCGCGCTGCTGCGTCTGCAGGCACGTCGGACGACCAACGCCGAGGGACGCGAGGCGCTCATCGAGTCGGTGCGCCGGGTGTCGTCGATCGCGCTCGTACACGACGCGCTGTCGATGTCGGTCGACGAAGAGGTGAACCTCGACGAGGTGGTGGACCGGATCGTGCCGATCATGAACGACGTCGCGACCGTCGACGCGCCCATCCGCATCGTGCGCGACGGTGATCTGGGGGTGCTCGACGCCGACCGCGCGACCGCATTGGTCATGGTGGTCACCGAGTTGGTGCAGAACGCGATCGAGCACGCCTACGAGGACACGGCCGCGCAGGGGTGCATCACCATTCGCGCCGAGCGGTCCGCCCGCTGGCTCGACGTGGTGGTGCGTGACGACGGCCGCGGCCTGCCCGACGGGTTCACCCTCGAGGGCTCCGACAGGTTGGGCCTCCAGATCGTGCGCACCCTGGTCGCCGCGGAGTTGGACGGCTCGCTGACCATGCACGACGCGGCCGAGGGCGGCACCGAGGTGGTGCTGCGCGTGCCGATCGGCAGACGATCGCGCACCACGCAGTAGGGGTCCTTGCAGTAGGGATCCAGCGACCGGTCCCGCATACGACGACGGCCCCGGTGGAGTCACCGGGGCCGTCGTCGTGTCGACTGTTGCGTCAGACGCTGGTGCGGGCCTTCGTGCGCGCGTTGCGACGCTTGAGTGCGCGGCGCTCGTCCTCGCTCATGCCGCCCCACACGCCCGCGTCCTGGCCGGACTCCAAGGCCCAGGTCAGGCACTCGGTGGTCACGGGGCAGCGGTTGCAGACCAGCTTCGCGTCGGCAATCTGCGCGATAGCCGGTCCGCTGTTCCCCACGGGGAAGAACAGTTCCGGGTCCTCGTCACGACAGACCGCCTTGTGCCGCCAATCCATGGTCAAACTCCTTGTCGTTCTCAAAAACGTCGTGCGCACAGCACGGCGCACTAGCTTTTTCGTCTTCGGCTGTTAACGCGTGCACACAAATGTTTCTGCGTTGTTGCATCCGATGTTTTCACAGGCTGACGGGAAGTCAAGGGATGCGCGTTGACACGTGTGCAATGTCACTTGGTGTTCCGGTGGCACCGCGTTGGCAGTGCCCTCAATCCGTTGTACTACACTGATTCCGCTTGCGCCCTAAATCAGGCGCTCTGCAAGCAAAGTCACAGTTCAGTAGCCTTTGGCCGGCGTCAGCGAGTTTCCGGCGGCGGCGCCACCACGCCGAGGGCGTCCGGCACCGAGGTGAAGGTCACGGACTCGCGCGTCCCCACGTAGTCGCCGTCGATCTGGCACGGCACCGGCGCATCCGCGGTCACCGTGATCCAGGCCAGGTCGTCCTCGCGGATCAGGTGGGGGGCCTCGATGCGCGGGGTGCGCGCCACCATGCGGCGCACCAACTTGAGGTTGGCCCACACGTTCATGCTGGTGGTGGCGAAGACGCCCAGCCCGGTGTCGAACGTGGTCGTCGGGTTGGTCCACACCGGGCGGGTGTTGGCGTAGGTCCACGGGCTGGAGTTCGACACGAACGCGAAGTGCACGCCCGTCACCGGTTCGCGGTCGGGCAGGTGCAGGGTCAGCGACGGTTCCTTGCGGGCGCTGGCCAGCACCTCCCGCACGGCGACGCGGATGTAGCGCCCCGCCGTGACGGCCCGGCCGCGTTCGCGTTGGCGCTCGACGGCGGCCACGACGGCGCCGTCGACGCCCATCCCCGCGGTGAACACACCCCACCTCTCGCCGCAGTCCATCAGGCCGATGCGCCGCCACGCGGCGCCGCCGCGGCGGGCGCTCAGCAGGTCGACGAGCTGATTGGTCGCCTCGACGGGGTCGGAACTGATGCCCAGGGCCCTGGCGAACACGTTGGCCGACCCGCCGGGCACCACGCCGACGGCGGGTGCGTTCGGGTCGGGTACGGCGCGCTGCGGGCCACACGGGCCCAAGATGCCGTTGACCACCTCGTTCACCGTGCCGTCGCCGCCGTGCACGATCACCACGTCGACGCCGTCCCGCGCCGCGTCGGCCGCGATCTCGATGGCGTGGCCGCGATGATCGGTGTGCATCACGGTCAGGTCGACGCGGCTTTCGAGCGCATGGGCCAGCAGATCCCGCCCAGCGGGCGTCGTCGACGTTGCGTTCGGGTTCACGATCAGCACGGCACGCACGGGCACTCAGCCTAGCCATCGTCAGGCTCTACGCTGTCCTGCGTGACGGTTCCCTCTCCACCGGCGGTGCGCCGGGCCGGCGTGATCGTGGGCGTCGAGGCCGCCGCGCTGCTGGCCATGGCGGTCGCCGAGGCGGCGTTCTACTTCCGCGGATCGGGCTCGATCGCGGGCTTCAACGGTCTGGGGACCGCCGGGTGGTTCGCGGTCATGGGGTCGGCGGTCGCTGCGTCGTCGTGGGCGCTGCTCACCGGGCGGCGGTGGGGCCGCGGCATCGCCGTGTTCGCCCAACTGCTGTTGCTGCCGGTGTCCTACTACATGGCCATCGGTTCGGCGCAGTGGCTGCTGGGCGTCCCGGTGGCCTTCGCCGCCGTCGCCACCCTGGTGTCGTTGTTCAGTCGGTCAGCGGTGAATTGGTATGCCGGTCAAGACGATTCGGCCAGCGCCGACAACTCCGAGCCCGACACCCGGTAGCGAATCCACTCGTTCTGCTGCACGCCGCCCACCGCGTCGTAGAGGGCGATGGCGTTGACGTTCCAGTCGAGCACGGCCCACTCCAGCCGGGTGTAGCCGTTGGCGGTGCACACCTGGGCCAGCGTGCTCAGCAGGCGGCGAGCCAGTCCCAGCCGACGAAAGTCGGGGCGCACGAACAGGTCTTCGAGGTACACGCCCGCGACGCCGTCCCACGTCGAGAAGGTGCGGTACCACAGGGCGCACGCCGCGGCGCGGCCGTCGACCTCCGCCACGAACGCCGACGCCGCGGGCTGCTCGCCGAACAGGGCCGTGGTCAACAGCGTTTCGGTGACCGTGCACTGGTCGAGCGCGTTCTCGAAGTCGGCCAGTTCGCGAATCATCGAGACCAGGTCGGCCTCGTCGCCTGGCCGCGCAGGCCGGATGCTGATGGTCATGGGTGCTCCGTTCGGCCCTCGATGGTGTTCGCGTCGATCACAGTCGCACGCCCAACGCCGTGGCGATGGTGCGGAACTTCGTGATCGTCTCTGCCAGTTCCTCGTCGGGATCCGACTCGGCGACGATACCGCCGCCGGCCCGGGCGTCGGCCACGCGGCGGTCGGGGGACAGTTCGGCGCAGCGGATCGAGACCACCCAGCGGCCGTCCCCGTTGGCGGCGCACCACCCGACGGCCCCGGCGTAGAACCCACGGTCGCCCTCGATGTCGCGGATCAGTTCCGTCGCGGCCAGCGCGGGGACTCCGCCGACGGCCGGCGTCGGGTGCAGCGCCACCGCCAGATCCAAGGCGGTGGTGGACGATTGGCGCAGGGACGCGCGGATCGGGGTGTTCAGGTGCCAGACGGCGGCGGTGCGGCTGAGTTCCGGGGTCGGTGCGATGGTGACGTCGGTGCACAGCGGTTCCAACGCCTCGCGCATCGCGTCGACCACCAGCTGGTGCTCGTGCCGGTTCTTCGCCGACGCCGCCAGGGCCCGTCCGTTGGCGGCGTCGACGGCCGGATCCGGTGATCGTGGCGCCGACCCGGCGAACGGTCGGCACGTGACCACGTCGCCGCGGCGGGCCACCAGCAACTCCGGGCTCGCGCCCACCAGCGCGGTGCCGCGGAACCGGTCCCCGGCAGCCGTCAGATCGACGAAATACGTCGTGGCCGTGGGGTCTTCGGCGAGAACGTGCAGCAGGTTCGCAACGTCCAGGGGAGCATCGGCGACCAGTCGCAGGGCGCGCGCCAGGACCACCTTGTGCAGGCCTGCGGCCGGATCGCGCAGCCGCAGCAGGGCGGCCGCGACGCGTCGGCGGTGTTCCTGCGGCGCGGGGATCTCGCGGTCGACGCGGACCACCGGCGGCGGCGTGTCGCAGGGGGCGGGCAACCCGGCGTCGAACCGGATCCGTGCCGGCCGGACCAGTGCGGCCGGTCGGGTCAGGTCGAACGGCAGGGCGCCGACGACGATCGGGGCGGCGCCCGACGCCAGCGCCGCCCGCGCATCGTCGATCCGTGGGTATGCGCCGTCGCTGCCGTCGGCGACGACGGTGCCGTCCGGCCCGTGCAGGACGAACGTGGGATCGGCCATCAGGCCGGCAGGCACGGGTTGGAATGCCCCGTGAGCCCCAGCGCGCTGACCTGGCGGACCCCGTGTTCGAACCCGCACACCGCGATGCCCGCGGGCACCATCGCCAGCCGGATGCCCTGGGCGACGGGTAGCTCGATCCACCGCGACAGCACGGAACGGGAGAAGTGGCCGTGGCCGACGAACACCACGTCGCGCTCCACCATGTGCCCGAGCGCGGTGCCGACGGCGCGGTCGGCGCGCACGGTCACGTCGGCGACGCTCTCGCCACCGGGGCAGCCGTGGGTCCACACCATCCAGTCCGGCACCCGTTCGCGGATCTGCGGCGTGGTGAGGCCCTCGTAGTCGCCGTAGTCCCATTCGGCGAGCAGCGGCGTCACCTCGTCGACGCGCAACCCGGCCAACTCCGCGGTCGCCACCGCGCGCACGCGCGGGCTCGCGAGTACCAGGGGATCCTCCAGGCGGAGTTCGGCGAGCGCTTCGGCCGCCAGCTTGGCCTGCCTGCGGCCCTCGTCGGTGAGTTCGAGGTCGGTACGCCCGGTGTGGCGACCCGACTTGGACCATTCCGTCTCGCCGTGGCGCAGCAGGATCAGGCGATGCCGTTCGACAGTCACATCCGCGATTGTGCCGCACGCCCCCATTTCGGGCTCCCGTGCTTGGATGGTGTCGTGACGCACGTACTGGCGGTCGCCAATCAAAAGGGTGGGGTGGCCAAGACCACGACGGTGGCGTCGTTGGGCGCGGCGATGACGGAGCTGGGCAAGCGCGTCCTGCTCGTCGACCTGGACCCGCAGGGCTGTCTGACCTTCTCGTTGGGACAGGACCCCGACAAGCTCGCCGTGTCGGTGCACGAGGTGCTGCTCGGCGACGTCGAGCCCAGCGCTGCGCTGGTTCCCACCACCGAGGGCATGACGCTGCTGCCCGCCAACATCGACCTGGCGGGTGCCGAGGCCATGCTGCTCATGCGGGCGGGACGCGAGTACGCGCTCAAGCGCGCGTTGGCGAAGGTGACCGAGGCGGGGGAGGGCCAGGACGGCTTCGACGTCGTCGTGATCGACTGCCCGCCGTCGCTGGGCGTGCTGACGCTCAACGGGTTGACCGCAGCCGACGACGTCATCGTGCCGCTGCAGTGCGAGACGTTGGCCCATCGCGGCGTCGGCCAGTTCCTGCGCACCGTGAACGACGTGCAGCAGATCACCAACGCGGATCTGACGCTGCTGGGCGCGCTGCCCACCCTGTACGACTCGCGGACGACACACAGCCGCGACGTGCTGTTCGACGTGGCCGACCGCTACGGGCTGGTGGTGCTCGCCCCGCCGATTCCGCGAACGGTGCGCTTCGCGGAGGCCAGTGCGTCGGGCGCGTCGGTGCTCACGGGTCGCAAGAACAAGGGGGCCGGCGCCTACCGCGAGCTGGCCGAGTCGCTGCTCGCGCACTGGGAGTCGGGCACGGCGCTGCCTGCCTACACGCCGGAGGTTTGACGCGTCAGCCCAGCGCCACCAGCGTGGCGCCGCGCTGCTCGAGCAGCTCGGACCCGGCGACGGCGGGCACGACGGGATCCTGCGATGCCGTCCGGGACAGCTCGATGTGGCGTTCACCGGTGCCGGTCACGGGGTCGAAGACGTCGTAGCCTGCGGTGACGGGCACCAGCAGCTTGCCCGCCATCACCACTCCCGGCCCGACGGGTGCCTGCCCGCCGACGGGGTTCACGGTGAACCGGTAGCGCAGACCGCTGGCCTCGAACACCATCACGGAGTCGCCCGTCCACCACGTGACGACGTTGCCGCTGCTGGTCGCCTTGGCCTGCGGGCTCGCGGGGCGGGGGAGCAGCGTGCTGGCGATCGTCGTCCCGGTGTCGTCGACGACCCGGACGGTCGGTTGCGGTGTCGGCACGTACAGCGCGGTGTAGGTGTCGGACACCGCCACCACGCGGGCGTCCGAGTCTGCGGGCACCCCCGGCAGCTCGACGAACTTCGACTCCGGTTCGTCTTCCTCGTCGGCGGGCTTGAGCAGCGTCAGCCTCGCGTTGGGTTCGCCGGGGCAGGCCTCGGTGATGGCCACCAGTGCCGTGCTGGACGCCGCCGAGGTCATCCGGCACAGCGGTTCGTGCGGTACCTCGGGCTTGAGGCGGGCGTCGAGCGCACCCCAGCTGATCATGCGCACCATGTCCGAGCGCCACAGTTCCAGTCGGTTCTCCCCGGCCGACAGCACCGAGGTGCCGTCGCTGGACAACGTGACGGTGCGGTCGGCGTAGGCGCTGCGCGTCGCGTCGCGTCGGCCGGTCTTGCCGTCGATGGTGGTTACCTGACCACATCCGCGGGAGTCGGGATAGACCGCGACGGCCTTGTCGTAGACCGAGGTGACGCCGCAGAGGTCGACGTCGCGGGCGTAACTCCACAGCACGTCGCCGGTCGCGGGGTCGCGACCGTCGACGGTGGTGCCGGACCCGGTGACCACGCTGCCGCCCGCCAGGACGGGTCGCGTGGTGTCGGGGCTGGCGGCCGTCCACAGTTGCCGTAGGGCCGCCGGTACCTCGCGCGCGGTCTTGAGCGCGGGCACCGGCGCGGCGGCCGGTGTGCTGATGGTGGCGCGGGCGTCGCTGGTCCACCAGATCGCGCCTGCGGCCACCGCGATCGCGATCACGATCGCGACGGCCGCCAGCACGTCGCCCTTGGTGCGGCGTTCCGGTTTGATCATCGAAGGTGCGTCGGTCTACCCGGAGGTCGGCGCGGCGGCGGAGGCGTTGCTGCGGCGGCGACGGCGGCGACGGGCACCCGAGCGGCTGCCGGACTCGCCTGCCTCGGCGGGGGCGTCCGCGTCGCCGGCGCGCACTG
>NZ_JBYVYK010000062.1:0-31454 GCF_058148405.1 Mycobacterium sp. DHQP2018-32-09
CCACAGCCGCTGCCCCGGCCCGCGACGAAGGTGCTCGACCAACCGCTGCCACCGCCTCCGGGCGCGCCGTACGTCGCACCGCCGGCCGGGCCCGGCCGGCCACCGGGTGCGCGGCGGCTGAGCCGCCCCAAGAAGATCGCGCTCGCGGCGGGCGCTCTGGCCGCCGTGCTGGTCACCGCGATCGCCCTGGCCAGCGAACCGACGCCGCAGAGCGTCACGCCCGCTCCCGTCGCCACCACCACGACCACCCCGACCTCGATGCCGACCTCCACCTCCATCACCACCACCACCACGACCACCACCACGTCGCCGCCCGCGCCCGTCGGGCCGCAGGACGGACCCGGCAAGAAGGGCCCCGGCGGCCACGGCGGGGGCCCCGGAAAGGGTCCCGGCAAGCGCGACTAGGGGAGCACGGCGGCAGCAGGTCGGGTCGAGCACCGTGCACAGCGCGTCCTCGCAGAGATGCCGTCGGCCTGTACTCGACTCACGAGCAGGCGGTTTCGACGCCGGATGCCATCTCCGTTCACGCGCTGTCCGAGATCGGCAACGACGGTGTCGTCGACCGAATGTGGTTGATTCGCGACGACATCGCCGAACGGGTGCGCCGGCTGCCGGATGGGTTCGAAGCCGTGTGACGCCGCGGAGTGGTCATCCTGCCGTACGGTCACGGCGCCGTACCTCCCGCGCCGCGTCGGCGAGAGTCCAGAAGGAAAGGCCCAGCAGCGGGACGTCTTTCAGTAAGAACTCGCCGGTCAAGGAGAGTGCTGGGAATCCGCCGCCGGCCGGTTCGGTCACACCAGGCGTCGAGAGCAGGAAGCTCACCGTGGCGATGAACAACACGATGGCCAGCGCGCTGCCGATCATCGAGGCCTTGGGGGCGAGGGGTTTGATGGCCAGCAGGATCGCCGCACCAACCTCGAAGACGCCCAAGAGTGCCGAGAACGTGCGTTCGGAAAACACGCCGTAAAGCCACCCCATGAGGGGGCTGTGCGCGACCAGGGGCGCAATCTGATGGGCCTCGAACTCGAAGAACTTCAGCACGCCGATCCAGCCGATCACCAGTACCAGGCCGTACCGGCCCAGTATGGCGCCGATCTCATCGATCGTTGAAATCGGAATGCGCTGAAAAATCGTCGGTTTCAATGATTCACCGGACATCGTGACTCCTTCAAATAATGGGTTGCACGACCCACTATAAGGTGCGGGGACCGGCCGGTCAACGCTCGTCGATGCCTGTAAAGACAATCGGCCGAACGCCATTCGAGAAATCGAAGGTGCCCTCGGCGATCGTGGTGTCTGAATGGCGCCGTACCGAATCGTGCGGCGATCGACCGCCACCCGATGCCGAGGTCCTCGGTACGTCCGTACGAGCCGACGCTGCGCGAGCACCGGTATGGTGTGAGGGAAATGACCAGCTCATCCCCGCCTGCAACCCGCGATCTCACCCCCAAGGGTCGTATCACCCGGGACCGGATCCTGCGTGCGGCGGCAGACGTGTTGATCGCCGACGGCGTCCAGGGTTTCAGCCTCGACAAGGTGCGGCGGGAAGCCAGTGTCAGCGGTTCACAGCTGAACCATTACTTCGACGACCGCCGTCACCTCGTGCGGGAAGTCGTGCGGCGCCAAGCCGCGACGGTGCTGGACTTCCATCGCCAGCCCACTCTCGGAGCCCTGGACACCTTTGCGCACTGGGACCGGTGGGCGCAGCTGAACACCAGTTACCTGCACCGCACCGGCTTTCACGGCGCCGTCACGTATCACGGCCTGGCCGGTCAGCTGGCGAAGTCGGACGACACGGTCCGCGAAACCTTGGCCGAGGGGTACTGGCGGTGGATCAGCCTCCTCGAAGACTCGTTCGCTCGGATGCGCAGCCGTGGCGCGCTGGTCGAGGACGTCGAACCCCGCTCGCTGGCGCTGGCGGTGGTGGCCCTACATCAGGGTGCGGGGCTGCTGTCCTTCGCGTTCCGCGAGGAGTGGCCGTTGGCCGACGTCACGCGCATGGTCGTCAACCACGTCCGCGGCCAGGCCGCCGATCCGGCAGATCGCACCAGGCGGCCGCCCCCGCGCGTCCGTCGCCGTCGCCGCCGTCCGCCACGTCCGGACGTTTCCGCCGGTTTCACCATCAAGGGTGCGACCACCAGGAAGCGCATCGTCGCCGGCGCCGCCGAGCTGTTCTCCGAGCGGGGCGTGCAGGGGACCAGCATGGAAGACGTGCGACGCGCCGTCGGGGTCAGCGGCTCGCAGCTGTCCCACTACTTCGCCGACAAGGACGATCTCATCGGTCAGGTGGTGCTGGCCCGGACCCAGGACGTCGTCGATTTCCACGGTCAGCCGGAACTGGGCCGCTTGGACCGGATGGCATCCCTGCGAGCCTGGGCAGAGCTGTGCTGGACGCAGTCCGGAGCGGTCTATCTGCGCAACGGTTGCATCTACGGTGCCCTGGCCGGGCAGCTCCTCGAGGCCGGCGAGCCCGTGCTGGACGACGTGGCTGCCGGCTACGACCGGTGGATCGGGATCTTTCGCGACGGTCTCACCGCCATGCGGGCGCGCGGTGACCTCACCGACGCGGCCGATCCCCGGCATCTCGCCGTCGCGATCGTCGCCGCGCACCAGGGCGGAGCGCTCCTCGCTCACGTCACCGGCGACGGGCAGCCCTACCACGCCGCGGTGTCCGCGGCGCTCGACCATGTCGCGGTGTTCACCCCGGCGGGTCGGACCACCCCTTAGGCCACGGGCCGACACGGTTCGGCCGCCGGGTGCTCGCCCCGCGCTACGCCAGCGCAACGACCATCTTTCCCTTGGCCTCGCCGGCCTCCATGACGCGGTGCGCCTCCCGGATGTCGTCGAAGGAGAACACACGTGCCGGCGCGGCGTCGAACGCGCCCTCGCGCACCTGAGAAGCGATGTGAGTCAACGGAACGTCGTCGAGCGGAAAGCCTGGCGTGCCGAAGACGAAACTTCCGAAGAACGTCAGGTGCACCCCGCTCGCCATTCGGGCCAGGGGATTGAAGTGCTCGATGGGGGCTAGACCGCCAAGCCATCCCGCGAGGCACGCTCGTCCGCCGCGCCGGAGGAGGTCGAGGGAGTCGAGGATGGTGCTGTTGCCCACGAGATCGAGCACGGCGTCGACGGTCTTCGTCTCCGAAAGGCGCCCGGCCAGATCTGGACCCTCCACCTCGCCGCGCGCGGCTCCCAGGGCGACCAGCGCGTCGAACTGCCCCGGGTCGCGGGTGGTGGCAATGACCTGGGCTCCGGCATTCACCGCGAGCTTCACCGCCGCCTGACCAAAGGCGGAGGTGGCGCCTCGGATTACCAGCGATTGTCCAGCTTGCAGTTCGAGGTTGCGGAACAGGCACGTCCACGCGGTGGCGTAGGTCTCCGGCAGCGCCGCCAATCGTGCCCAGGGGAGGTCTACGTCGATCCGTGCGACGTTGGCGGTACGCACCCTGGTGTATTCGGCGTAGCTGCCGTTGATCGTCCTGCCGAGTCCCCCCATCAGCGCGGCGACGCGATCGCCCACGGCGAAGGTGCCGTCGGGGCAGGAATCGACCACCCCGACGCATTCGATGCCACTGACCTCGGCGGCCTCCGCCCACTCACCGCGCCGCATGTGAAGTTCGGCGTGGTTGAGGCCGAATGCACGCACCGCGATGACCACCTCACCGTGGCGCGAGAGCGGTTTGGGGATCTCGGTGTGGACGAGTCGGTCCAGCCCGCCAAATCCGTCCAGCACGATGGCGCGCATGACGTCGCCGCCCTCGTGTTCGCGGACCACGGTTGGTCCGGATCCTGCGTCGGTCGTCTTCACGGTGGAACCGCTCACGGTCGTCCTCACCTTCCGCTAGTCATTCGTGTTGCGAGATCGGCGATGTCGTCGACCACCAGGTCGTGCTGCGGAACGCCCGCGACCCGGAAGGGCGCGTTGCCGCTGCGTGCGACGAAGGCCGTGCCCATGCCGGCCGCCGCCGCCCCGATGAGATCCCATGCGTGCGCGGCCACCATCGTGCAGTCCGCGGGCTGGACCCCGAGGGCCGTCGCGACTCCGGTGTAGAGCTGCGGTGCCGGCTTGTACGCCCGTTGCGGGTCGACGCTGAACTGGCGCTCGAAGAACCCTGACAAACCCGCCTCGTCCAGGGGTGAGGCGCGACCGGCGCGGTGCGGGGAGTTGGTCAGCGTCACCAGGCGAAAGCCGCCGTCGCGCAGCCGGCGCAGACCGTCCTCGACGTCGCGGTGCGCAGGCATGGTGCGCATCGCTTCGAGCAGGGAGTCGGCCTCATCGAGGTCGAGGTCGAGGCCTCTCGCGGTGGACACCATCTGCAGCGCCGAGCGTCCCAGGGTGAAGAAGTCCGCGTACTGCCCGGAGATCGTCAGGGTCATCGAGTACAGGATCAGCTCGGAGAACCACGTGCGCAATACCGCGGGATCATCGAACATTTGCGCGAAATATGTTGCCAGAGAATCGATGTCAAGCAATGTTTCGTTGACGTCGAAGACGAGGACCCGCGGCGTCGGCATCGCTCGAGTATGGGTCACGCGCCCCAAAATGTAAATGGCGACGCGGCCTGCGGTGCGGCGCCCTTGAGGAGACGGGCGCATTTCGCCTGCTCGAGCGGGTTGATCCGGTAGTTTCGAAACCACGATGACCACGGTGGATGATTCCTCGACGCGCGGCCACACCGCCAAGGGGCTCGCCACGCGAGAGCGGATCTTGAGACAGGCGGCCGATCTGCTCCTGCGCGATGGTCTCAATGGGTTCAGCCTCGAACGCGTGCGAAAGGCCGCGTCGGTCAGCGGGTCTCAAATCGAGCACTACTTCGGCGATCGCGGCGAACTGGTGCGCACCGTGCTGCGTCGTCAGATCGACATCGTGCTGGACTTCCACCGGCAACCCGAACTCGGAGGTCTCGATGCGTTCGACGACTGGACGCGTTGGTCGGAACTCAACGTCGGCTACCTGCGCGACATCGGCTACCGCGGCACCGCCACCTACCACGCTCTGGCCGGCCAACTGCTGAAGTCCGACGACGACACCAGGAAGATCTTTGCCGAGGGTTACGCCCGCTGGGTGGCGCTACTCGAGGACGGTTTCGCCCGGATGAGGGGCGCCGGGCTGCTCCGGGACGACGCCGAGCCGCGCCACCTCGCCCTCGTCGTCGTGTGCCTCCATCAAGGTGCGGGTCTGCTGACGTTCTCGTATCGCCAGGAGTGGCCGCTGGTGACGGCCACGCGCTTCGTCGACGACTACGTACGGGGCTACGCTACCGATCCGCGGGATCGCCGCGGCCGGCCTCGTCCCGCGACCGACCGGCCGCCGCCCCGATCGGTAGCCGATCGGCCGACCCCGACGTTCACCAGGAAGGGACTGGCGACGCGGGCTCGCATCATCGCCGCGGCAGCCGAACTCATCCTGCGACGCGGGGTGAACGGCACCAGCGTCGACGACGTTCGAGCCGCCGCGGGCGTAAGCGGATCCCAGATGTCCCACTACTTCCGTGACAAGGACGACTTGGTGCGCCAAGTGGTCGCCGCGCGGGCCGATTTCGCGATCGAGGTGCACGACGACCCGCGGTTCGAGCACATTCGGTCGTTGGCATCGTTGAGGGAGTGGGCCGCGTCGTGCCTCGCACGGGCTGGGCAGACCTACGTCCGACACGGATGCGTCTACGGATCGCTGGCCGGTGAACTGCTCGACGGCGGCGAGGGCGTCCTCGCCGACCTCGCCGACGGATACGACCGGTGGATCGCGGTGTTCGAGAAGGGATTGGCGTCGATGGTTCGCGGTGGTGAGCTGCGTCAGGAGACGGATCCGCGGGACCTCGCCGTCGCATGCGTCGTCGCCCATCAGGGTGGAGCCCTGGTCTCGCATGCCACCGGCTCGGTCGACCCGCTGTCCGCGGCGCTGTCCGCAGTGGTGTCCATGGTCGAATCGCAAGCGTCGCAGCGCGAACCAGGTGTCATCATCCGTACCGAACTCTAGGCGTCAAGATCCGGCGAGGATTCGCTCTGGACATAGTGGGCTGAATGGCCCAAAATAATGGGCACACCAACCCAATGGAGGCCCGAATGACCGCAACCTACGACGTGATCGTGATGGGCGGTGGTCCGGTGGGGATCACGGCCGCCGATCGCGCGCACGCGGAGGGGCTGAGCGTGGCCCTCGTCGAACGCGAACTCGTCGGCGGCGAGTGCAACTATTGGGGATGCGTGCCCAGCAAGGCGCTGCTGCGCCCCGTGCTGGCGCTGGCGGACGCCCGCCGCGTCGACGGTGCCCGCGAGGCCGTCGCCGGTGCCGTGGATCCCAAGGGCGCCTTCGCCCGGCGAGATCGATACGTCACGAACTGGGACGACGCGCCCGTCGCGGCCGCGGTCGGCGCCATGGGGCCCGAACTCCACCGCGGCCACGCCCGGCTCGTCGGGCCCCGCGAGGTGGTGGTGACCGCCGGCGACGGCACGCAGGTCGCGCTCGAGGCGCGCCACGCCGTCGTCGTGTGCACGGGCAGTACCGCCGCGGTTCCCGACGTCCCGGGAGTGGCCGAGACGCGGCCGTGGACGAACCGGCGGGCCACCGACAGCAGCAGCGTGCCGCCCCGACTGGCGGTCGTGGGCGCCGGAGGCGTCGGCGTCGAGATGGCCACCGCGTGGCGAGGTCTGGGTTCAGTGGTGACGCTGCTGGCACGCACCGACTCGCTCCTGCCGCGCATGGAGAGCTTCGTCGGCGAGTACGTCCGCGCGGGGCTCCTCGACCAGGGTGTCGACGTGCGCCTCGGCGTCACCGTGACCCGGCTGTCGCGGCCCGGCGGCCCCGGGCCCATCCGGGTGACCCTGGACGACGGCGTCGACCTCGAGGTGGACGAGATCCTCTTCGCGACAGGCCGCACTCCGAATACCGCCGACATCGGGCTCGAGACCGTGGGCGTGCAGCCCGGATCCTGGCTCGACGTGGACGACACCTGTCTGGTGCGCGACGTCCCCGGCGAGTGGCTCTACGCCCTCGGCGACGCCAATCATCGTGCCCTGCTGACCCATCAGGGCAAGTACCAGGCGCGCATCGCAGGCGCGGCCATCGGTGCCCGCGTGCGTGGCGACGTCCTGGAGACCGAGCCATGGAGTTCCCACGTGGCCACCGCCGACGACCTGGCAGTGCCCCAGGCGTTCTTCACCGATCCCGAGGCTGGTTCAGTCGGTCTGACGGCGCAGCAGGCAGCGAGCTGCGGGTTCCGAATCCGCGTGGTGGACGTCGACATGGGCGCATCGGTGCCCGGTGCGAACTTCTACGCCGACGGCTATCAGGGTCGCGCTCGCATGATCGTGGACGAAGACGGGCGACATCTGTTGGGCGTCACCATAGTCGGACCCGGGGTTGCCGAGATGCTCCACGCCGCGACCATCGCCGTGGCCGCCCGAGTGCCCATCGAGCGGCTCTGGCACGCCGTGCCGTGCTTCCCCACGGTCAGCGAAACGTGGTTGCGGCTGCTTGAGTCCTACCGCGACGGTGCGGGGGACGAAGGAATGGGGGGCGAGAAGCCACATTAGGTTCCGCGCACGGGTGCTCGTCGGCGGTCATCCGACGAGCCGATCGGCCAACCACGCCTGCGACAGGTCGAGCCACTGGCGGTAGTGGCCCATGGCGCAGTGGTCGTCGTCGGGGTAGAGCACCAGGGTGGCGTTGGGGGCGCCTGCGGCCAAATCGACGGTGTCTTGCGTGCTCAGCAGCGTGTCCTGGTTGCCGTTGATCGCCAGCAGCGGAATGGTGATGTCTGCGTATCGATCTCGGATGGACAGCGCCTTCAGGCGACGGACCAGGTCCATGGGATGGCGTGCGCCGACGGTGTCCGCCAGCGCGCCGATGATCACCTCTGGGATGCCCAGGGCGCCGCCGTGGAACGTGTGGTGCGTGGGTGCCCCGCAGGCCACGGCGCAGACGAGGCGATCGTCGGTGGCAGCCAGCCGTGCGGCCCAGTATCCGCCGAAGCTGACGCCGACCATCGCGATGCGACCCAGCCGAGGATCGGCGACCAGCCGGTCGATGACGCGGCGGTAGATCGTCTCCGAGTCGCCGCTCATCGGGGAGGGGTAGGCGTAACTGCCGGGCATCTCCATCAGGAACATCGCCATACCCGTTGCGCGGTAACGCATCAGCCCGATCGCCAGCTCCTGCACCGTGCCCTCGAGCCCATTGGTCGTCAGCACCACCGGATGCGGCCCTCGGTCGTTCGGCAGCACCAGCCAGCCGCGGACGGTCGAGCCGTCGGCTGCGGCGACGTCGACGTGCTCGACGGTGACGCCGATCGCGGGCGCCAAGGACCAGATCAGCGCATCGAAGAGTTCGCGCGAGCGCCAGTACGCCCGCAACCGACCCGGGGCGTGCCCGGGAAACGCGCTGACCTGGTGGTAGGTGATGGCCTTGACCCACGCGTCGATGGCGCGGAAGGCCATTGCCCGCCGTAGCGTCTCCCCGGACGTCGGGGACGGATCGACGAGATCGGTGATAGCCGCGTCATCGGGTTGAGGCCCGTGGTCGGCGAACGTCACTGCGGCGGGTGAGATGAGCCGGGCCAGCGTCGCGACGTCGTCGTCGGTGATGGTGCCGGGCCTGCGGAGGTCGGGGACCATGGGGCGATCCGGGCCGGCGAGATCGCGCAGCAGCGCCGTCGCCCGGGCGGCGTGCGTCGAAGCGATGCCGTCCCAGTGGGCGCACCAGCGATCGTCGCGGAATGACCTGGCGGCGTCGACCTGCCGGGCGAATTCCGTGGGATCGAGTCCCCCCATGTTCGCGTACCGGAGGACGAACAGGCGCGGGAGAAACGCCGCGGCGCCGAGGAATCGGGCGGCCACGTTGGTCAATCGGGTCGCCGCGCAAGCGCTGACGAAGACCCTCGTCGGCAGGCCGATCGAAGCCACGATCACGTCCCTCCCGGTTCACGGTGTGCCGGATCTACCGGAACAGTCGTTCCGAACGTAGCATAGTCGACGTCGATTGCGGAACGGTCGTTCCGGGAGAGGTCGAGGGGCATCGGATGATGATCAGACGCGTACGGGGCGCACACGGCCTCGACCTGCAGGTCATGGACGGCGACGGGGCGTGGACTGCCGGCGGCGACGTGACTGCCCTCGGAGGGCGAGTCTTCGACCGCGAGTGGGAGACCGCGCGTGCCGACGAGCAGCTTCGCCACGGGACGGCGCTGTTGCCGTTCCAGCCCCTGTCGTTTCGCGACTTCATGCTCTACGAGCGGCACGTCGAGGACGCCAGCAGGGGACTGGTGCAACGCTTCCACCCCGGGCAGTACCGCGCGGTGCGGGTCGTCGAGGCCATCACCCGACGCACCTTCCCCCTGCTGCGGCCGCGGCCGTTGTTCTACGCCCAGCCGATCTACTACATGTCCAATGCCATGACCTTCGTGCCCACCGGTACCCCGATCGCGGCCCCCTCCTACAGTGACGCGCTGGATTACGAGCTGGAGATCGGTTTCGTCCTGGCGCGACCGCTCGTCGACGCCACACCGGCAGAAGCCCTCGACGCCATCGGCGCCTTCGTCGTCCTCAACGACTTCAGCGCCCGCGACGTGCAGCGCAGCGAAATGGACAGCGGCTTCGGGCCGCAGAAGGCCAAGCACTTCGCCAGCTCGCTGTCGGAGGTGGCCGTCACCGCCGACGAGATCCTGCCGCGCCTCGACGCGCTCCAGGGCTCCGTGACGATCAATGGCGCGACGGTGGCCACCGTGACGAGTGCCGGCATGCAGCACGGCCTCGGTGAGGTGCTGGCCCACGCCTCGCGCAGCGAACCGCTCCGCGCGGGCGAGCTGTTCGGCACCGGCACCCTGCCCGGAGGCAGTGGCATGGAGACCGGACACTGGCTGCGCCCGGGCGACACGCTGACGCTGTCGATCGACGGCATCGGCCACGTCGAGCACCGCATCGTCGAACGATGAGCGAGGCCACCACCCGCACTCGCGAGGACGGGCGCGTCGACGTGGAGAAGCGACTGCTCGACGCCGCCGAGGATCTCTTCGCCGAACGCGGCTTCGCCGGGGCCGGAGTGCGTGAGATCACCGAACGCGCGGGCGCGCGGCTGGCGGCGGTCAGCGAACGGTTCGGCGGCAAGGAGCAGTTGTTCCGCGCGGTGGTGCTGCGCCGCATCCAACCGCTCAACGAAGACCGTCGACGACGGCTGTCCGCCCTCCCGGCCCGGGGGAGCCGCGAGCGTCGGCTGCGGGCGCTGCTCGAGGCGTTCGCCGAGCCCATGCGGCAGCGAGCCGGCGAGCCGGGCTGGGACCGCTACTTTCGGCTGATCGCCCAACTCGCGAACTCCGGGCATCCGATCCGGACCGTGATCGCCGACGAGTTCAACGACATCGCCGCCGACGTCATCGCTCACCTCCAGGCGATCTTCCCCGGCGCGAGCGACGCCGCCGTCCACGACGCCTATCTGCACCTGGTGGCTGCCACCATGCACACCTACTCGAACAACCACCGACTCGACAGCCTCACCGCCGGCCGGCTGCACGCCCGCGACCTCGACGACCGACACGAGGCGCTGCTGCGCTTCGCCGCGGGCGGCATCACCCGGCTGGTCACCTGACCGCGCGCCTCGGCCGCGGCGCCTCCCAACCCGCCAACGAGAAGCGCCACGAGAAGATCGAAATCGTCGACGAAGCGCTCGCCCGCGTGCACGCCAGGCTCGAGGCCGCCCCGGAGTAGTCGCCCGACCGGCGCGGGTGCCACCATCGTGTGGTGACGATCTCCCCGCTGCACGACGCGCACCACCGCAGCTTCGCCAGCGACAACTACGCCGGCGTCCACCCCGAGGTGCTGGAGGCCCTGCAGGCCGCCAACGGCGGGCATCAAATCGCCTACGGCGCCGACCAATACACCGCCCGGTTGAGCGAGGTGATCCGAGCGCACTTCGGGGACCGGGCAGAGACCTTCCCGGTGTTCAACGGCACCGGAGCGAACGTCGTCGCGCTCACCGCCCTGCTGCCGCGCTGGGGTGCGGTGGTCGCCGCGGAGACCGCCCACGTCAACACCGACGAGGCCGGGGCCCCCGAACGCGTCACGGGCCTGAAGCTGCTGACGGTGCCCACCCCTGACGGCAAGCTCGACCCGGACCTCGTCGACCGCCAAGCCTGGGGCTGGGGCGACGAGCACCGGGCCCAACCACTCGCGGTGACCATCACCCAGACCACCGAGATGGGCACGCTGTACCGGCCCGACGAGGTGCGGGCCCTCGCCGACCACGCCCACGCGCGCGGCATGGCGCTGCACATGGACGGTGCCCGAATCTGGAATGCCGCTGCGGCACTGGGAGTTCCCTTTCGCGACTTCACCACCGACGCCGGGGTCGACGTGCTGAGCCTCGGCGGCACCAAGAACGGTCTGCTGGCGGCCGAGGCCGTCGTGGTCCTGGATCCCGACCGCGTCGACGGACTGACCTACCTGCGCAAGCTCACCATGCAGCTGGCCAGCAAGATGCGGTTCGCCTCGGCGCAGCTGCTGGCCCTGTTCGACGACGATCTGGGGCTGCGCAGCGCCGGCCACGCCAACGAGATGGCCCGGCGGCTGCGGCACGCGCTCGAGGCAGGCGTCGCCGACGGCGAGCTGCCGGGCTTGCGCTTCACCCAGGACACGTCCGCCAACGCCATCTTCGCGACGTTGCCGACCGCGGCCGCCGACCGCATCAGGGAACGCGTGCGCTTCTACGACTGGGACCGGGCGCGCGGCGAAGTGCGCTGGATGACGGCGTGGGACACCACCCAGGCCGACGTCGACCGCTTCATCGCGGTGATCCGCGACGAACTCGCCCGCGGCTGACGGTCAGAACGTGCTGGTGCCCTCGGGGGTGACCTGGAAGCCCAGGGTCTTGCCGTCGAACGTGGCGTAGCACGCCACGCCGCCCGCGATCGCCATGCACGTCGAGCCACCGCCGTTGAGCCGGTAGCCCACGGGCAGCTGACGCACGACGCCGGGGTAGGCCGGAGTGTCGAACTTCGGGTCACCGGTGCGACGGATGCCGCTGCCGCCGGGCAGCTGCAGGTACACCTCGTTCTCGCCGCCCGCCACGCCGGGCAGCGGACCGTCGCAGCCGATCTCTCCGCCGCTGTAGACGACGATCGAGCACGTCAAACCGCCGTCGACGGTGAACACGGGGAACAGGTTCTTCGGTCCGCTGCCCACCAGATACGTGTCGTCGCCCACCACGAACTCGTTGGGGTCGGGAAAGCCCTGGGGCAATCCCTCGGTGGCCGGGCCGATGCCGGTGCGCGACGGCGAGATCACCATCCACTGCGTGACGGGCATGCCCTTGGTGCACGCCGTGCGTGTGCCCGGGCCCACCGCGCACTCGAAGTCGCCGAACGCCAGCTTCTGACCGTCGTGCAGCACGGGCGCGGCGTTCCCGGAACTCTTGACGAAGCGCGGGTTCGCGGTGGCCCGCAGGCCGCGGGCGAACACGTCGGCGGTGAGCACGATCTCGTTGGTTCCGGTGAGCGTGGCGGGCAGCTTGCCGTCACAGCCCGCCGTGCCGCGGGCGGGCAGGATCGCACACAGCAGCCCGTCCGGGGTCTGGAAGTAGGCCTCGCCGTTGGTGGTGAAACCGTCGGGTGAGACCTGCGTGTAGCCGCTGAGATCGGGTTGCGGGGGCTGGGCGTGTGCGGGAGCGATGGTGCCCGGCGCCACGACGGCGCCCAGGGCGACGAGCAGGACGAACAGGATTCTGGCCATGGGTTCTTTCGACGCTGGATCGGGGGGCGGACGGACGGTGGTGGGACCCATTGCGGGGCCCGGTCACCGGTAGTACGTCTCGCCCCCGGTCGGGTAGCCACCACCGTCGGTGGCCACGTGGACGTGGGTGAAGTGGTCGGCGTCCGCCGACCCGTAGTGGTTCATGACGTGGGCGGACGTGTCGCGCGACCAGATGATCTGACGCCAGATCACGTGATTGAGCCCGAATCGCTCCTTGTTGGCCAGCGTGAAGGCGACCACTTCGTCGCCCAGCGACTTGCCCGCCGCGGTGTTCCAGTCGGGGATCATGACGTCGATCGCCAGACCGTTGGGATGCCACTTCAGCGCGTCGGCGCGGACGCCGCCGATCGTGGTCACCTCGGGGAACGCGGCGCTGATGGCGCGCGCAGCGAGGATGGTCTTGACCTGCAGGCCCGCCTCGGGTGCCACGCCGGCGGGTAGCGGGCGACGGACGCTGCGGCTGGCGCTGAGCACCACCGAGTGTGCGGGCGGGCCGGCCAGCTGCGCGGTGCCGACGTCTCCGTCGGCGGTTGGGTCGGCGGCTCTGGCGGCGACCACCTCTGCCTGCCCGGCGGGTGCGAGCGGTTCGGCCGCCCGCACGTCGGGTGCGGTGGCCGCGGTGCCCGCCACGGCCGCCGCGACGGGGACCACGACGGCAGCCACGGCCACCTGCCAGCGATGGCGGCGCCGGGGCTTGGCCATCGAATGCCGTCCCATGAGCAGCAGGATAACAGTTCGGTAACGAGGCTCCGGCAAACGTGCACGTCAGCGGCCGCCGGACGGATTGGGTAGAAGTACTCGCGCGTGGGTCTGCGCGAGGCGGCATGCTGAGGTCATGCCGCTTGCCAAGTCCCGATCCGGCACCTCGCCGGAGACCGTCGCGACGCCGCGCGACCGTGACCGCGCCGTCGACGTCGCCCGACTGGGCGCGCTGCTGGTCGTGATGTTCGGCCACTGTGCCCTGCTGCTCGCGACGATCGACGACGGGGGACTGCGCATCGGCAACCTGCTGGGCGCCATCCCGCCGCTGGCGCCCGTGACGTGGGTGCTGCAGGTGATGCCGTTGTTCTTCCTCGCCGGTGGGGCCGCTGGAGCCTACGGGTATCACCGTCAAAGCTCCTGGGGGACATGGCTTTTCACCAGATCGCAGCGGTTGTGTCGCCCGGTGTTCTGGTACTTGGCGGCCTGGACCGTCGGTCTGCTGGTGGTGCGCGGCGTGCTGGGCCCCGACGCCGCGGCGAGCGTGGGCAGGGAATCGGTGGCCCTGCTGTGGTTCCTCGGCGTCTACTTCGTCACGCTGGCCTTCGTCCCCGCCCTGGTCCGGGTGCGCACGGCCGCGGGCTTCGCCGCCGTCGTGGGCGTGCTGCTGGTGCTCGCGGTCGCCATGGACGCCGCCCGCATCGCCGCCGACGACGCAGACGTCGGGATCGCGAACTTCGTCATCGTGTGGCTGATCCCCGTGGTGATCGGCGTCGCGTACGCCCGCCGCGTGGTGCGGCCGCCGGCGGCGCTGCTGATCGCCGCCGTCGCGCTGGCCACCCAGGTCGTCGTGGCGCTGCTGGGCCCCTACCAGGTCTCGCTGGTGGTCACCGGTACCGCGGACATGTCCAACGTCTCGCCGCCGACCGCGCTGCTCGCGCTGCACTGCGTCTGGATGTCGTGCCTGTTCGTCGCCTGCTCCGGCGCCATCGGACGCTGGGCGCAGCGGCCGCGCGTCTGGGCCGTGGTGGCGACCGGGAACACCGGCGCGATGACCCTGTACCTGTGGCACATCCCGGCCATCGCGGTCGCCACGTTCACGCTGCACGCCTTCGGGCTGGACGCGTTCTACCCCAGCGAACCCGACTTCTGGCCCATGCTCGCCCTGCGCGCCGCCGTGTTCGCGGTGGTCATGGCCATCGTCTTCACGGCGCTGTCACCGTTGGAGCACCGCAGGCTGCCCTGGTGGGATGCCCCCGCCGCCGCGACGGGTCTGCGAGCCACGCTGGCCGGCGCGCTGGTGTGCGCCGCGGGTGTCGCCGTGGTGCTGCTGGCCAAGAACGGCATGACCGGCGCCGACGGCTGGGGCGCGCTGATCGCCTTCCTGGTGTGCGTCGCGGCGGCGCGGCTGGCGGCAGGCACCGGTGCCCGCTGACGGGCGCTACGCCTCCAGCCGCGCCCGCACGGCCGCCAGCCGCTGCCGCAGCTCGTCCTCGGACAGCAGGCCACGCGTCACCAGTGAATGCGCCAGCGCCACCAGCTGACTCTCGGGATACGGCAGGTCGGCGTAGACGCTCGCCGACAGCGCGTCCTCCTCGTCCCGGCGCGCGGTGACGTCGGGCACCGGCGCGTCGCACGCTGCGCGATCCAACGCATCGCAGAGCCCGTCGAGGCTGGTCTTCCACGGCGGCACCGGGTTCTCGACGCCGTACTTGGCCGCCAGCACCGGCCACACCTGGAACCGGTCGACGATGTCGGCCAGCACGTCGATGCGGCCCGGGTCGGCACTCATTCGCCGACGGGGTGGATGGCCGGGCGGGTGGCGGTGACGACGTTGGTGGTGACCCCCGCCCTGGGCAGTGCGACGCCGATCAGCGTGTCGCGGGTGATGATCTCGGTCAACTCGTCCTCCTTCCAGTCCTCGGTGCCGTCGGGCCGCAGCGGCATCACCATGAAGCGGTGCTTCTGGTTGGAGTCCTGCACCCGGACCTCGACGTCGTCGGGCAGGTACAGGCCGAACTCGGCGAGCACCGGGCGAGGGGAGCGGACCAGCCTGCGCCGGTAGTTCGGGGTGCGGTACCACTCCGGGGAGTTGCCGAGGATCGGGCGCGGATAGCAGGAACACAGCGCGCACACGATGACGTGATGCAGCGTCGGGGTGTCCTCGAGGATGGAGAACGCGACGAAGTCACTCGGCGTCCCGAAACCCGTCGGCTCCAGCCAGTCGACACCCACCTCCTTGCTCGCGGTCATGGGCTCGGCGATGGCGAGCGCCTTGAACTCCGGATCCAGCCAGGCGCGCGCCACCAGTCGGGCTGCCGGGGCGGGGCCGATGTGTTCGGCGAACTCGGTGAAACGGCGGTGCTCCTCGGCGGTGAAGAGGCCCTTCTCGATGCAGAGTTCGCGCAGCGCGATCTCGAGGACCTCGAAGTCGGTGATCTCGTCGACCATGGGCTTGACGGTGCGGTCGTGAGAGTGCTCGCCGTGCTCGTGGTCGTGGGCCATGTCGTCCGTTCTGATTAGTCGGTGGCGGGTCGCAGCCAGTGTTCGGGAATCTCGGTGCGCAGCGTGTCCGAGGGCGCCCCGGTGTAGCCGTGCCACAGCTCGGACTGGACGAATTCGACGACGTAGAACCATTCCGCCGGGGCGTCCTCGCGGTCCCACGTCTCGTCTTCGGGTGCCGGGCTCTCGTAGGCCACCGTGGCGATGCGGCCGGTCGCACCGCGCACGTACTCGGGGGTGCGGGTGTAGAAGAGCACCGGCAGTTCCCGCACCGTGACGCGGTCGCCGACGGCGAACCGGGGATCGCCCGCCGTTCCCGCGTAGACCTGCGGGTCCCCGATGCCGACCGCGCGGACGTGATGGGCGTTGCGCACCACGCCGGCACCGTCGCCCTGGAACCGCGGCGCCGCCGCCGGCGGGCGACCCGCCAGGCCGTCGGCGTAGCGCTGCTGGACCTCGGCCATGCGCTCGGTGAGTTCGGTCAGCCCGACGTGGTGCTTCTCCACCAGCACCCGGGCGACCGACATCAGCCAGCGTCCGTAGTACGGCAGGCCCTGGTAGACGGCCCGGCCGACGTCGACGTTGCCGATGCGGCGGCGTTCCTCCGACAGCCAGATGCCCCGCCACGCCAGGACCTCGCACATCACGTAGGTCATGTGCTCCCAGGACTCGTACTGCTTGTTCTCGTACGTGATCGGCGCGTCCGGCTCGCCGCCGACGTCGTGCACCGGTTTCCACAACGCGACCAGTCGCCCGTGGTCCATCAGGTCGGGGGACGGGGCGTCGGGGATCTCGGGGAAGGCGGACCTCAACCGTCCCACCAGCGCGAGTTGGGCGGCGCGGTCCGCTGCAGTGCTCATCGAATCTCGCTCATCGAATCTCGGGGACACGGGCGACCAAGCTCACCTACGGTCGTAGGTTAGCAACCGAATGTGACCTGGACAACACCGACGCGGCTCGCCGCTGCGTTGCCGAGTCGGAGGCATTGGGTAGGGTCGCCGGGTGCCCGAGAGCTTTCCCGTGAAGTCCGTAAACGCCCGTCTCGCTGGCGAACTCGCCGTCGAAGAGGCGCAGGTCGCCGCCGCGGTACGCCTGCTCGACGAGGGTGCCACCGTGCCGTTCATCGCGCGCTATCGCAAGGAGGTCACCGGCAGCCTCGACGACGGCCAGCTCCGCACGCTCGAGGAACGGCTGGGGTACCTGCGCGAACTCGACGAACGCCGCGCCGCCGTGCTCGCCTCCATCGAGGAACAGGGCAAGCTCACCGACGACCTGCGCGCGGCGCTGCTCGCCGCCGACACCAAGTCACGCGTCGAGGACATCTACCTGCCCTACAAGCCCAAGCGGCGCACCAAGGCGCAGATCGCCCGCGAGGCCGGCCTCGAACCCCTGGCCGACCGCCTGCTGGCCGACCCGACCCTGGTGCCCGACGAGGCGGCGGGTGAATTCGTGGGCGAGCAGGTGGCCGACGCGGCCGCCGCGCTCGAGGGCGCGCGCCACATCATCATCGAACGCGCGGCAGAGGACGCCGAGCTGGTGGGCGCCGTCCGGGCGAAGTTCTGGGCCGACGGTGCCGTGCATACCGCACCCGCCTCCGAGGAGATCGCGAAAAGCGCTGCGGCGCAGAAGTTCCGCGACTACTTCGACTTCTCCGAGCCGTTGGAGCGGATGCCGAGCCACCGCGTGCTCGCGGTGCTGCGTGGCGAGAAGGAGGGCGCGCTGTCGCTTCGGTTCGACGGTGGCGACGACGACGTCTACCAGGCGATGGTCGCCCAGGCCCTCGGCATCGACCTGTCGTCGCCCGCACCCGCAACCCCGTTCCTGGCCACGACCGTCCGGTTGGCGTGGCGTGTCAAGCTCGCCGTGTCGGCGTCGGTGGATGCCCGCGTGCGGCTACGGCAGCGCGCCGAGGAGGACGCCGTCGCCGTGTTCGCCCGCAACCTCAAGGACCTGCTACTGGCCGCCCCCGCGGGGACCCGGGCGACCCTCGGCCTGGATCCCGGCTTCCGCACCGGCGTCAAGGTCGCCGTCGTCGACGGCACGGGCAAGGTGCTCGACACGTGCGCCATCTACCCCCACCAGCCGCAACGCAAGTGGGACGAGGCCAAGGCCACGCTCGCCGCCTTCGTCGCCAAGCACCGTGTCGAGCTGATCGCGATCGGCAACGGCACTGCCTCGCGTGAAACTGACGCGCTGGCAACCGAACTCATCGCCGACATCAAGTCCGCCGGCGGCCCGGTGCCGGCGAAGGCGGTGGTCAGCGAGGCGGGTGCGTCCGTCTACTCCGCCTCGTCGTACGCCGCGCACGAACTGCCCGACCTCGACGTGACGCTGCGCGGCGCCGTGTCCATCGCCCGACGGCTGCAGGACCCGCTGGCCGAACTGGTCAAGATCGAACCCAAGTCGATCGGCGTCGGCCAGTACCAGCACGACGTCACGCCGGGAATCCTGGCGCGCAGCCTCGACGCCGTCGTCGAGGACGCGGTCAACGCCGTCGGCGTGGACCTGAACACCGCCTCGGTGCCGCTGCTGGCCCGGGTCTCGGGCATCACCGACTCGCTGGCCGAGGCCATCGTGGCCCACCGCGAGAAGAGCGGCCGCTTCGGCAGTCGCAAGGCGCTGCTGGAGGTTCCGCGATTGGGGCCCAAGGCCTTCGAACAGTGCGCCGGCTTCCTGCGCATCACCGACGGCGACGACCCGCTCGACGCGTCGGGCGTGCATCCCGAGGCCTACCCGGTGGTGCGGCGCATCCTGGACCGGGCCGGCGTGACGCTCGCCGAACTGATCGGCAACGAACGGACCCTGCGCACGCTGAAACCGGCCGAGTTCGCCGACGACCGCTTCGGCGTCCCGACCGTCACCGACATCCTCGCCGAACTCGAGAAGCCCGGGCGCGATCCCCGGCCGGCCTTCACCACGGCGACGTTCGCCGCGGGCGTCGAGAAGGTGTCCGACCTCAAGCCCGGCATGGTGCTCGAGGGCGTGGTCACCAACGTCGCCGCCTTCGGCGCGTTCGTCGACGTCGGCGTGCACCAGGACGGCCTGGTGCACGTGTCGGCCATGTCCGACCGCTACGTCTCCGACCCCCACGAGGTGGTGAAGTCGGGGCAGGTGGTGCGGGTGAAGGTGCTCGAGGTCGACGTCGATCGGCAACGCATCGGCCTCACGCTGCGGCTGAACGACGAAGCCAAGCGGCCGGCCGGCGGCCGTCCGGAGCGGTCCGGGCCACCTGCCGGCGCCAAGGGTCAGGACCGGCGAAATGGTCAGCGCGGCAAGGGCAGTGGGCAGCGTACCGACGGCCGTCGCGGTGATGCCGGGCGGCGTGCCGAGAGCGCACCGTCGGGCTCGATGGCCCAGGCGTTGCGCGACGCCGGCTTCGGTCGCTGAGCCAGGACCGGTCAGCGCCGCCCGCGGGCGGCGGGCCGGTGCAGGAACGACGCCGACAACGGCCGCTGACGCACCACCTGCGGCCACCAGAACCACCGGCCCATCAACGCGGCGATCGACGGCGTCATGAACGCGCGCACCACCAGGGTGTCGAACAGCAGACCGAGCCCGATGGTGGTGCCGACCTGGGCCACCACCGTCATCTGGCTGACCGCCATCGACATCATCGTGAACGCGAACACCAGGCCCGCGGCGGTCACCACCGAGCCGCTGCCGCCCATGGCGCGGATGATGCCGGTGTTGATGCCGGCGTGCAGCTCCTCCTTGAGCCGCGCCACCAACAGCAGGTTGTAGTCGGCGCCGACGGCGAGCAGCACGATCACCGCCATCGCCATCACCATGAAGTGCAGCGGGATGCCGAGCACGTGTTGCCACACCAGCACCGAGACGCCGAACGAGGCCCCGAGGGAGAGCAGCACGGTCCCGACGATCACCGCCGAGGCCACGACGCTGCGGGTGATGAGCAGCATGATGATGAAGATCAGCGTCAGCGCGGAGATCCCGGCGATCAGCAGGTCGTACTTGTTGCCGTCCTGCATGTCCTTGAACACCGAGGCGGTACCGCCGACGTAGACCTTCGCCCCCTCCAACGGAGTGCCCTTGATGGCCTCCGTCGCCGCCTTCTTGATGGCCTCGATGCGGCTGATGCCGTCGGGCGAGAGCGGATCACCTTCGTGAGAGATGATGAACCGCACCGACTTTCCGTCGGGGGAGATGAAGCTCTTCATGCCACGCTTGAAGTCCTCGTTGTCGAAGATCTCCGGTGGCAGATAGAAGCTGTCGTCGTTCCACGAATCGTTGAACGCATCGCTCATGGCCGACTGGTTGTCCGACGCCGCGGCCTGCTGATCCTGCAGGCCCCCCTGCGACGACTTCATCTTCAGCATCATCTGCTGCTGTGAGCGCATCGACTCGATCTGTTCGGGCATCAGCGCCTGCAGCTGCGGCAGCAGCACCGACAACCGTTCCAGCACCGGCACGATCTGACCGAAGTCGTCGGTCGACGTGTTCACCCCGTCGAGCAGGTCGAAGATCGAACGCAGCGACCAGCACACCGGAATGTCGTAGCAGTGCGGTTCCCAGTAGAAGTACGCGCGGATCGGGCGGAAGAAGTCGTCGAAGTTCGAAATCGAGTCGCGCAACTCCGAGATGTCGACGTACATCTGCTTGGTCTTGGCGACCATCTGCTGCGTGACGTCGTTCATCTGACCCATCAGGTCGTACATCCGGGTCATGGTGCCGATGGTCTTGTCCAGTTCCGCGGCCTGCACGTCGAGATCGGCCATGCGGTCCTGGTTGTACTTGCGATTGAGTTCCTGGCTGACTCCCGAGAGCCCCAGCTGCGACGGGATGGTGCTGAACTTGATGGGCTTGCCGTCGGGCCGGGTGATGGCCTGCACGCTGCCGATGCCCGGGACCCGGAACACCGCCTTGGCGATCTTGTCGATCACCAGGAAGTCCGCCGAGTTGCGCAGATCCTCGTCGGTCTCCACCAGCAACAGTTCGGGGTTCATCCGCGCCGGGTCGAAGTGCCGCTCGGCTGCCGCGAAACCCTGATTGGCGGGCAGGTCGGCGGGCAGGTACTTGCGGTCGTTGTAGTTCGGTTGATAGCCGGGCAGCGTGAGCAGACCGACGAGCGACAGCGCGACGGTGGCCACCAGCACCGGCCCGGGCCACCGCACGATGACGGCGCCGATCTTGCGCCAGCCGCGGATGCGCATCGCGCGCTTGGGTTCCAGCCACCCCCACCTGGTGACGACGGTGATCAGCGCGGGCCCGAGGGTCAACGCCACCAGCACGGCGATGGTCATGCCGACGGCCAGCGGCACGCCGAGTGACTGGAAGTAGGGCAGCCGCGTGAACGACAGGCAGAACGTGGCGCCCGCGATGGTCATGCCCGACCCCAGCACGACGTGCGCCGTGCCGTGGAACATCGTGTAGTAGGCCTGCTCCCGGTCCTCGCCGAGGGACCGGGCCTCCTGGTAGCGGCCGATCAGGAAGATCGCGTAGTCCGTGGTGGCGGCGATGGCCAACGTCACCAGCAGCTGCGTGGCGAACGTCGAGAGTCCGATCAGGTCGTGATACCCGAGGAACGCGACCACGCCGCGCGAGGCCGCCAGGCCCAGCACCACGATGACCAGGTTCAGGATCACCGTCTTGAACGAGCGGTACACCAGCAGCAGCATCGTGATGATGACGGCGAACGTCGCCAACTCGATGATGCGGACGCTGCGGTCGCCGGCGATCTGCTGATCGGCCGCCAGCGCCGAACTGCCCGTGACGAACACCTTGACGCCCGGCGGCGGGTCCAGTCCCGCCACGATCTTCTGCACGGCCTCGACCGACTCGTTGGCCAGCGCCTCACCCTGGTTGCCCGCCAGGTAGACCTGGACGTAGGTGGCCTTGAGGTCCTTGCTCTGCGCGCCGGCTTCGGTGAGCGGGTCGCCCCAGAAGTCCTGGACGTGCTCGACGTGCCGGCTGTCGGCTTCCAGCTTGTCGATCATCTCGTTGTAGAAGCGATGCGCGTCGGCGCCCAGCGGCTGATCGCCCTCCAGCACGATCATCGCCGAGCTGTCGGACGTGAACTCGTCGAACACGGTGCCGACGCGCTTCATCGCGATCACCGACGGTGCCTCGTCGGGGCTCATCGACACCGACCGCATCTGTCCGACGACCTCGAGCTGCGGGACCGTGACGTTGAGGATCGCGGCGATGGCGATCCAGGCGAGGATGATCGGCACCGCCAACCGCCGGATCCACGTCGCGATGCCGCCGCGATGGGCACGCGGGGACGGGGCCACCGGTTCGGTGGTGGGGGCGCTCATCGGGTGACCGCCCGGGACGGCGGGGGAACGTGGCCGGCATTGCGCCCATGTCCAGTGCTGCTGGGCACCTCGGCAGAACTCCTCACGCGCGGCTGTCGGGTCCGTCTTAGTAAAGCAGACTAGATAACTCGGCGGCGAGCGCCGCCGGTGCGTTCCGGTCTCCGCACGCTGGGGTTCCGTTCGCTGGGGTTCCGCACGCTGGGGTTCCGCACGCTGGGGTTCCGTTCGCTGGGGTTACGCTCGATCCGTGCGCTTCGTCCTGTTGTGTGTCGGCATCGTGATCGCCTGCTTCGGGGTGCTGTGGGCCCTGCAAGGTTTCGGCGTGGTGGGCGGCAGCCCGATGAGCAACACCACCACGTGGTCGATCATCGGCCCCATCACCGCCGTGATCGGCATCGCGATCGCCGGTTACGCGGCGCGTTCCCGCAAGCGCTGACGCCAGCGCCTCAGCTGCGCCCGCCCACCTTCATGTCGGCGGCATAGCTGGCCAGGTGCTCCAGCGAACGGTTCATGCGTTCCAGGGCGAGTTGCGGCCCCAACTTCACGTCCGGGCCGTCGTCGACCAGGTCGTGACAGGCCTTGACCAGCGTGGTGTTGAAGAGGGCGACGGCGAGTTCCAGGCCCGGGTCGTCCGGCGTGACGCCCATCTTCTGCGCCAGGACGTCCAGGATCTCCTGACTGCGCCGATCGATGGCGGCCTGCCGCAGCACGTTCGACGAGTTGATGACCCGCAGCATCAGGGCGAACTTGTCGGCGGTCAACCCCTCCACCGTGCGCTTGGACACCCGCTCGTAGACCCGGATGTGCGCCACCCGCAGCGCCTCAAGTGGCGTGTAGCCGTTGGGGAGCTGCTCGAGTTCGGCCGCGATCTCGCGATCGAAGTCGTCGGCCACCGCGATGAACACCGCGTCCTTGGTGGCGAAGTACCGGCTGAACGTGCGGGTCGAGATGTCGGCGGCCGCAGCGATCTGTTCCACCGTGGTGTTGTCGTAGCCCTGTTTCAGGCACATCTCGACGGCCGCATCGACGAGCATCTTGCGGGTGATCTGCTTCTTCCGCTCGCGCAAACTCGAACGGTGGCCTGTCCTGGACTCCGACACGGCGAGCAGTCTACCCAAAGACAGCCAATTCCTTCTATTTGTGAACGGTTAGCCAGGGAAGTCTAAGCAGCGGTCAGCAGACCTTGCTGGATCAGCCAGTCCCTGGCCACCAGCGCCGGATCGTCGCCGTCGCTGTCGACCTTGGCGTTCAACTCCAGCATCACGTCGTTGGTGATCCGCGGGTTGAGCTGGCCGAAGACGTCCGCCAGCTCGGGATGCGCCGTCAGCAGGTCGGTGGCGATGACCTCGGTGAGGTTGTAGAGCGGGAAGAACCCGCGATCGTCGTCGAGCACCCGCAACCCGAGAGCCGGGATGCGGCCGTCGGTGGTGAAGACCTCGCCGAAGTTGCAGTCGCCGTTGGCGGTGGCCGTGTAGATCACGCCCGTGTCGAGGTTGGTCACCCGACCCAAGCGTTCGCGAGACAGGCCGTAGGTGGCGAGCATGGGCACGAAACCGTCGTTGCGACTCGCGAATTCGCTCTCCACGCAGAACGTCAGCTGATCGGGAGGCAGGCCGGCGAGGTCCGAGAGCTTGCTGACGCCGAGCCGTCGGGCCTCGGCCTCGCGGATCGCGAAGGCGTAGGTGTTGTTCATCGGAGCCGGTGGCAGCCACGTCAATCCGTTGGCCGCATCGGCCTCGTTGACGGCCCGCCACTGTTGCTCGGAGCCCTTGATGGGCTGCTCGTTGCCCAGATAGTTGATCCACCCGGTCCCGGTGTACTCCGGCGACACGTTGGCCGTGCCGTCCAGCATGGCCTGGCGCACGCCGAAGCTGCCCGGGGTGTTGGTCAGGTTCGTCACGTCGGCGCCGGCGGCCGCCAGGATGATCGACAGCATGTTCCCGAGGATGAGCTGCTCGGTGAAGTCCTTTGCTGCGACCGTGACCTTCACGCCCTCCAGCGACGCATGGTGCGCTATGGACCCGGGCCGCGCCTCCAGCACCGCGCCGCTCGCCGAGCGCAATCCGCACCCGGCGAGCAGGGCGGGTAGCAGGGCCAGTCCCGCCAACAGGGCGGTCGTGCGACGGAACACGTCAGGACCCCTCTCAGATTCCCTTGGGCGCGGCGACGAACTCGACCACCCGCGCCAACCAGTCGATGGCCAGGGCGAGCGCGGCCACCAAGATGGCACCGACCACCAACGTCGTGGTCTGCTGCAGTTTGATGCCCGTGGTGATGAGTTGCCCGAGCCCGCCCGCGCCGGTGAACGACGCCAGGGCGGCGGTGCCCACGATCAGGACGAGCGCCGTGCGCACGCCGGCCACGATGACCGGCAGGGCCAGGGGCAGTTCGACGCGGACGAGCGTGGTGCCCGCCGACATGCCCATGCCCCGTGCGGCCTCCACCAGGCGGCGGTCGACACCGTCCAGGCCCACGACGGTGTTGGCGACGATGGGCAGCGCCCCGTACACCACCAGCGCCGCGATGGCCCCGGTGCTGCCGATCCCGAAGATCACCGCGCCCAGGGCGATGAGGCCGATCGCCGGCGCCGCCTGACCGAATCCGGCGACGGTGATGATCGGCTTGGCCAACCGGCGCATGCTGCCCCGCGTCAACGCGATGCCCAGCGGTATCGCCACCACGCACGTGAGGATGGTCGCGGCCAGGCTGATCGTCATGTGCTGGCGCAGCAGCGTCAGCAGTTCCGGTATGGCCAGCGACCGCTTCTCCGACTCCGACACGTCGGCGACGTGCACGTACGCCAGCGATCCGGCCACGGCCACCAGGCACGCCAGCGGTTGCAGCACCCAGCGCGGTCGGCTGCCACCCCGGGTCGCGCCATTCACCTCACCGTCGGTGCCGCTCGCGGCGACGTCGGGGAGCGCGGCCGTCACGACGCGGCCCGATGCGCGCCGCGCAGGTCGGCCATGGCGTCCATGATGGTCTCCACTCGGATGACGCCCTGATACGCATTGCGCCGGCCCGTCACCACCACGACGCCGTGCGACGACGTCAGCATGTCGTCGAGCGCGTCGTTGAGCGTCGACGCCGGGCTCACCACCTCGAGGGCCTCGTCACGCTGGACGTCGTCGAGCGCTCTCGGCCGGGCCAGCTCGGCCAACGACATCCAGCGCTGCGGCCGTTCCTGGCCGTCGAGCACGATGACGTGCTGGCGGTTGATGGCCTCCGCGGCGCGGATGGCCGCGGAGGCGTCGCCGCCGACGTGGGCCACGGCCGCCTCGTGCAGTTCGACGTCGCGCACCCGGGTCAGCGTCAACTGCTTGAGCGCGGCGCCGTGCCCGACGAAGCCGCGGACGAAGTCGTCGGCCGGGTTGGCCAGGATCTCCTCGGGGGTGTCGTACTGCACGATCTTCGACCCCGTGGTGAGGATCGCGATCTTGTCGCCGAGTTTGACCGCCTCGTCGAAGTCGTGCGTGACGAACACGATGGTCTTGCGCAGTTCCTCCTGCAGGCGCAGCAACTCGTCTTGTAGCCGCTGCCGCGTGATGGGGTCGACGGCGCCGAAGGGCTCGTCCATGAGCAGCACCGGCGGATCGGCCGCCAGCGCGCGCGCCACGCCCACGCGCTGCTGCTGACCGCCCGACAGTTCGCGCGGGTAGCGGTCGCGGTACTTGGCCGGCTCCAGGTTCACCAGGTCGAGCAATTCGTCGACGCGTTCGGCGATCCTCTTCTTGTCCCACTTGAGCAACCGCGGCACGATGGCCACGTTGTCGCCCACCGTGAGGTGCGGGAACAATCCCGCACCCTGGATGACGTAGCCGATGTGCCTGCGCAGTTGGTCCGCGTCGTGCGTGGTGACGTCGTCGTCGCCGATGAAGATCCGACCGCTCGTCGGTTCGATGAGCCGGTTGATCATCTTCATCGTTGTGGTCTTGCCGCACCCGGACGGCCCGACCAGCATGACGATGTCGCCCGCGGCGATCTCGAGGGTGACGTCGTCCACGGCGGCGGGTGACTTGGCGTCGTAGCGCTTCGTGACGCCGTCGAGCAGGATGCGTACGCCGCCGGTTCGCGCCGACCCGGCGGACCCGGACGACCCGGAAGGCGTGCTGGGCGTGGTCTCAGACAAGGATCCCCCTCGGGGTCGTGAGTCGGGTGACGAGGTTGAGCACGGTGTCGAGCACCACGGCCAGGACGAGGATGCCGACGGTGCCCGCGATGATGGAGTTCGTGGCGTTGGCGCCGCCGGTGCGTGAGATCCCCGAGAAGATGTAGCCGCCCAGCCCGGGGCCCAGCGCGTAGGCCGCGATGGCGGCGATGCCCATCAGCATCTGGGCGGAGATGCGCACGCCCGTCATGATCACCGGCCACGCCAGCGGCAACTCGAGACGCACCAGCGTCGCCAGCCGGCTCATGCCCATGCCGCGCGCCGACTCGACCAGCGCGGGATCGACGCCCGCCAGACCGACGAGCACGTTGCGAAGGATCGGCAGGAAGCCGAAGAACACCAGCATGACGACCGACGGCAGCACGCCGATGCCGACGATGCCGACGAGCACGCCGAGCAAGGCGTAGGACGGGATGGTCAGACCCACCGAGGTCAACGAGTTCCCGACGGCGCGGCCCCACGGTCTGCGGTACACCAGCACACCCACGCCGACGGCGAACACCGTGGCCAGGGCCAGCGTCTGCACGACCAAGCTCATGTGCTGATAGGCCAGGAAGGACAACACCGCCCAGCGGTCGCTGACGAAGTCGACGAAGCTCATGAAGTTGTGCCCTTCCCTGCAGACTGCGTGCAGGGAGTACCCAGCTGACGGTCAGGCAAACCACCCGGGTGCGATCGTGCGTTCGCTGGATGGGGGTGCGCTCGGCGGTTCGTGCCGCCGGCGGTCAGATCGCCGCAGGTGGCGGGGCGGGTGCCGCCGGGGGCGGGGTGGGTCCCGCCGGGGGCGGGGTGGGTGCCGCCGGGGGCGGTGGCGTGCCGTCACCCGGTGGCGGCGTCAGCTCGGGGGCGGGGATGGCATCGGGTGCCAGCGGTGGCAGGTCCGCCACCGGCGCCGGATCCGGGGCGGGCACGGCGACGGGGTCCGCAGGCGGGGGTGGTGCGAAGGGATCGGCCGGCGGGGCGTCCTGGGGTGCGGGCGGGCCCGCGTCGACGTCCTCCACCGGCAGGTACATGTGGTGGGTGAACTGCGGCTGATAGGCCCCGCCACCGCCCACGCGCACGCCGCCTCCCTCGCCGCTGGCCACCGGGGTGCCGTCGGGCAGGGTGACGGCGGTGTGCCCGCCGTTCCACCCGATCACCAGCGCGCCGGGCGCGGTGCCGTACCGGAACCCGCGGGCCAGCAGGGCCGACTCCTGGTTGCCGGTGTTGAAGCGGTCGCCGTAGATGGGCCGGCCGGTGGCGGCATTGGCCACCCAGGAGGCCAGACCCGAGCAGTCCGTGCCTGCGGGCGAGTCGCCGCCCGTGACGTAGGGCGTCCCCGAGACCTGATGGACGAGCGTCATCAGCGTTGCGGTCGCGATACCAATCATGCGGCGGGACACTAGCAATGGGTTTTGCCGACGTTCAACATTCGTGAGACCCGTCACGTCGCAACGCCGATCGAGGCGAATTCAACAAGAAGCGTTGTGCCAGGAGCGATCTCGCCACTCGTACCGGGGTGGCACGGTGGGTCCGGCTGCCCGCCAAGACGTTTCACGAGAAGTCTTGACGCCGAAGTCAAAAGCGCTGGTGAGCACCGCTTTCGAGGTCATCGCTCGGGTGGTCGCGATGGCCGTCGTGATGCCCGTGGTCGAAGCTGGCCGACGCTGCCGCCCCGTTGCCCACATCGCAGGTTCGCGACACGTTCGCGGTGGCGGTCGGCTACTCGGACCGCACCGAGTCGGAGGCGACGGCCGCGACGGACGTGGCCCACCGGTAGTCGGCCTTGCCTGCGGGGGAGCGGACCACCTTGTCCACCCGGACGAAGGCCTTGGGCACCTTGTAGCGCGCGATGGTGCGCTCGCACGTGCCGGCGAGGTCCTCGTCGGAGGCGTCGGCGTCGCCGGCGAACTGCACCACGGCCACCACCTCGCTGCCCCAGCGCTCGGACGGCCGGCCGACCACCACCACGTCGTACACCGCCGGGTGGGCTGCCACCGCGCGTTCCACCTCCTCGGCGAAGATCTTCTCGCCGCCGGAGTTGATGGTCACCGAATCCCGGCCCAGCAGTTCGATGCGGCCGTCGTCGAGCACGTTGGCGCGGTCGCCGGGCACCGACCACCGCACCCCGTCGATGGTGGGGAAGGTGCGCGCGGTCTTCGCCGCGTCGCCGAGATAACCCAGCGGGATGTAGTCCCGGCGCGCCAGCCAGCCACTGCCCTCGCCGGGGCACAGGACGCGATCGAGGTCCGCCGAGACCACCGCGGTGTCGGACTGCGGGGTGAACGTGGCAGGCGTGGCCTCGGCGCCCGCGGTGTTCACGGTGCTCATCTGGGCTCCCGACTCCGAAGCGCCGACGGCATCCATGACCATGACGTGCGGCAGCGCGGCGAGGATGCGCGCGCGCACCGTCGGCGACAGCGGGGCGCCGCCGTTGGAGAACGTCACCAACCCGGACAGGTCGTAGTCACCGGCCTCCAACTCGTCCACCAGCGGGCGGGCGATGGCGTCGCCGACCACCGGGATGGAGAGCACCCGCTCCCGCGCGGCGAGCGCCAGTACCTCGGCGGGACGCAGCCGCTCCACGTCGTCGGGAATCACCACGCGTCCGCCCATGCTCACCATGTTGAACGCGGCCCACTGCGCGGCACCGTGCATGAGCGGCGGGATCATCAACATCGACATCGCCCCGGGCGCCGCACCGGCCTTGGCGGCCAGCTCGTCGTGCGAGCCCAGCCCCTGGTCGCTGCCCCAGGGCCGGCCACCCATCGACGACATGAAGATGTCGTGCTGACGCCACAGCACGCCCTTCGGCATGCCGGTGGTGCCGCCGGTGTAGAGGATGTACAGATCGTCACCCGAGGGGGTGGGCAGACCGTCCGGAGGCGGCGGGGTCTGGAGAATGGTCTCGTAATCGACTGCGCCGGGCAGTAATTCGTGGCCGGAGCCGTCGTCGACCTGGATCAGGACGGCCAGCTGCGGCAGTCGATCGCGGATGGCGGCCACCCGCGGCGCGAACTCGCCGGGGTAGACCAGCGCGCGCGCTCCCGAGTCGGTGAGCAGGTACACCAGCTCGTCCTCGACGTAGCGGTAGCTGACGTTGAACGGGGCCACGCGAGCGCGGCAGCTCCCGACCATGGCCTCCAGGTACTGGTTGCCGTTGCGGAGGTAGATTCCCAGGTGGTCCTGCCCGGACTCGTGCCCGGCGAGGGCGTCGCGTTCGGTGTGGCAGCCCAGCCCCACCGAGGCCAGGTAGTTCGCGAAACCGTCGATCCGACGGTCCACGTCTCGGTAGGTGGCCCGTAGGTCGCGCCACACCAGGAACTCGTGGTCCGGGAGGGTCCTGGCCACGGTGCCGAAGACGTCGGACAGGTTGAAGCCACCAGTGCTCACGACGTAGACCATACATATATCCGAAGAACGTATGGTCGAATTCTCGGCATCACGGGTCCGGCATCACGGGCCGGGCATCACGGGTCCGGCATCACGGGTCCGGTATCCGGACTCCGGTCTCCCGTACTCCGGTCTTGACCCCGCCGAGCCGCTCAGCCCGGGAAGAACCCCGCGCCCGTCAGCGTGCCGGGCTGCCAACCCTGCGCACCCAGGCACACCATCGGGCGACCGTCGGGCGACTGCGCCGCGGACTTCGGCCCGGGGCACGGTGCCCCGATCTCCTGCTGCCCGTACAGCGGGTAGGACGACACCCAGAAGCCCGTGTACACCGGCGGCCACTGGTTGGGGATCCAGTGGCAGACCAGCGGCTCACCACCGGGGCCGCGCCCGAACGTGAAGAGCTGGTAGTTGTCACACGGCGCCGACAGCGACGCCTGGTAGTTCATGCCCGGCACGTCCGACGGGTACCGGCCGGACGGATCGGAATAGTCGTTGTCCGGGGCTGCCGACGCCACCGGCGCCAGCGCGGCGGCGCACGCAATGCCGACGGCCACGGCGCCCATCGCGACGGTCAGATCCTTGGTCACACGACCGGTGAGATGGCGCAGCACGAACCCTCCTCGACGAGCCCGATACCCAGGCCGGAACGCAATCGTGGCAAAGCTTATCCGGCGCGCCCGCTACTCCGTGGCGGTATCGAGCGCGCTCACCGCGATGCCGTACGGCAGGAATCGCACCCGGCGCCGAGGATCGGTGTTGTTCTTGTTGGCCCGCAACGCCTCCAGCTCGCTCGGATACACCTCCTCGATGTGCGCGCCGCCGTCGTCGCCGACGGTGAACACCGCCCACACCCCGTCACCGGTGTCCCCGGTGGTCTCCGGGCGCCTGGTCGGTCGAGCCGAGCGGGTCACGTCGTCGATCAGCGTGGCCCAACTCGCGCCCCGACCGAACCGGTCCAAGGCGTCCCGCAGCCCCTCACCCGCCTCGCGAATGGCCCGGTCGAAGTCCTCCGGGTCGATGCCGAACGGTCCGTTGCCGCCCATCGTGATCCTCCTGCCCACCGGCGCCGCGGGTGACGCCGACGATGGCACCAGTGTGCGCGCGATCGCCGACCCGCGCCAGCACGTGCGCGGCCACCCGCACGGACACCGCGAACACCGGGGACACGGCGGCCCCGGCGACCGCCGGAACGCCCCCGGGCGGGGGACGATGGTGCGATGGCCGACGGATCCGCCCACCCCGACGCCGCGCTGCTGCGCGCCGTCGCACGCTCGCCGGCCGCCGCGGCAGCCCACGACCGGGAGGCCTGGGTCGGGCTGTTCAGCGCCGACGGCCGCATCGAGGACCCGGTGGGATCACGGCCCCACGTCGGCACCGCCGCCATCGCACGCTTCTACGACACCTTCATCGGACCCCGAGACGTCACGTTCCTGCCCGGGACGGACCTGGTGGCCGGCCGCACCGTCGTGCGCGACCTGGACCTGCAGGTCGGCATGTCCCGCGACGTGACCCTGCACGTCCCCGCCTACCTGCGCTACGACCTGGACGACACACTGGCGATCACCCGGCTGCGGGCCCACTGGGAACTGCCCGCCATGCTCGGGCGCTTCCTGCGGCTCGGCGGCGCCGCCGCCCCCGCGGGAGCGCGCCTGGCCACCGGACTGCTGCGCCACCAGGGTCCGGCGGGCGCGCTCGGCTTCGCC
>NZ_JBYVYK010000063.1:0-27502 GCF_058148405.1 Mycobacterium sp. DHQP2018-32-09
GGCGTCGACGGCGGCCGCGGCGCGGGCGCACTCGTCGCGCAGGACGTCGGTGATGGTCGACCCGGGCCGGCGATCACCGCCGGCGGCCACCAGGCGGACCGGCTCGCCGGGGCGCGGCAGCGCCACCCGCACCACCGCGGTCGAACGTCGAGCGAAGGCGTGTCGGGCGGACCTGCGGCGCACGCCCTCGTCTTCGACCACTCGCGCCCCTCTCACCACCCGTAGGACGTGCGTGCCGACGTGGCGTCGCAGCCGGGTCGACTGACGAACCGTACAACCGCCGAGCCGGCTGGGGCGGCCTCGACTCGGCTCTGCCAGCAGATTGTCAGCTGGGGCGCACGTACCCGACGGGTCGGGCGGGACCGGCTAGTGCTGGCCGGGGGGCGGCCCGTTCGGGGGTGGGGGCGGCATGGGTGGGGGTGACATGGGTGGGGGCGGCATGGGTGGGGGCGGCATGGGCGGCGGCACGTCGGGCGGCGCGAACGTCCACTTGTCGGGGTTCTTCGGCGAATACACCACCGGGATGAGCTGACCCATCGTGGGCCAGGCGTTCACGTCGACCACCATGCGCTGATACACGACGTGCTCGTCGACGGTGGGGCCGTTGATGACGCCGCTGATGGTCACGAACTGCTCGCCCTCGGCGTCCATCGGCCGGGGGCTCAGCCCCGTGACCAGCAGGGTGCCGTGCGCCATGCCGCCGCCGGGACCGCCGCCGGAGCCCCGTCCGAATGCAGGCCCCGGCCCCGGTGCCCCGCCCGGTCCCGGCGCACCCGCGCCCCTGTTCCTGATCCGTGGGATCACGATCATCGCGATCGCACCGACGATGAGCATTAGCGCAAGGAATTCCCACACCCCGCCCATGGTAGGCATGCAGCCATGACCTCCGTCGCTGACGACATCGCCCTTGCCCTCGACCTGGCCGACCGGGCCGACGCGTTGACCATGGAGCGGTTCGGCGCCCTCGATCTGCGGGTCGAGACCAAGCCCGACCTCACCCCCGTGACCGACGCCGACCGCGGGGCCGAGGAAGTGCTGCGGGACCTCATCGCCGCGGCCCGTCCCGGCGATGCGCTGCTCGGCGAGGAGTTCGGCGGCACGGCGGTGTTCGAGGGCCGCCAGTGGGTCCTCGACCCCATCGACGGCACCAAGAACTTCGTCAGGGGCGTGCCGGTGTGGTCGACGTTGATCGCGCTGCTGCAGGACGGCGTGCCCGTGGTGGGCGTGGTCAGCGCGCCGGCGCTGGCGCGCCGGTGGTGGGCGGGCGCCGGGGCCGGCGCGCACGCGTCGTTCCAGGGCAGCGTCCGGCGCATCGCCGTCTCGGGGGTGCGCGATCTGGCGTCGGCCAGCCTGTCGTATTCGGACCTGACCGGGTGGGACGACCGCCGCGACCGGTTCCTGGAGTTGACCGACGCCGTCTGGCGGGTGCGCGGCTACGGCGACTTCTGGTCGTACTGCCTGTTGGCCGAGGGCGCGGTCGACGTCGTGGCCGAACCCGAGGTGAAGCTGTGGGACCTCGCGGCCATCGACGTCGTGGTGCGCGAGGCGGGCGGGAGGTTCACCAACGTCGACGGGGCACCGGGGCCGCACGGCGGCAGCGCGGTGGCCACCAACGGATTGCTGCACGACGAGGTGCTGGCACGGCTCGCCGTGGGCTGACCCGTGTGAGGTGTCTAACAGGCGGAACCGATCTTACTCTGGAGTAAGATACGGTCGTAGAGCACTGCCCCAACGACGCGAGGCTGCGACATGACCAACACCCTCCCCGCCACGAACGGCACCACCCAGCGTCCCCGACGCTCCGGTTCGGAGAGCGCCGTCGGACTGCAGAAACACAAGCGTTCGGCCACCGACATCGGACTGGCCCTGATCACTCCCCTCGTCGGCCAGGACTTCCTGGACCGCTACAACCTGCGGAACCCCCTCAACGCGGGCCTGCGCTACGGCGTCAAGACGGTGTTCTCCACCGTCGGCGCCACCACGCGCCAGTTCAACCGCGTGCAGGGTCTCGGCAAGCCGGCCACCCGCCTCAAGCCGAGCGGCGCCGACTACTTCGACCTCACGCCCGACGACGACCAGAAGATGATCGTCGAGACGGTCGCCGAGTTCGCCGAGGAGATCCTGCGGCCCGCCGCGCACGCCGCCGACGACGCCGCCGCCTACCCGCGCGACCTGATCGGCAAGGCCGCCGAACTGGGCATCACGGCCATCCACGTGCCGGAGGACTTCGACGGCATCGCCGAGCAACGCAGCACCGTCACCAACGCGCTGGTCGCCGAGGCGCTGGCCTACGGTGACATGGGCCTGGCCCTACCGATCCTGGCACCGGCGGGCGTGGCGTCGGCGCTCACCCACTGGGGCAGCGCCGACCAGCAGGCGACCTACCTGGCGGAGTTCGCCGGCGAGAACCTGCCCCAGGCCTGCGTCGCCATCGCCGAGCCCCATGCGCTGTTCGATCCGACGGCGCTGAAGACCACCGCGGTCCGCACGCCCGGCGGCTACCGGCTCACGGGCGTCAAGTCCCTGGTGCCCGCCGCCGCCGACGCCGAGCTGTTCGTCGTCGCCGCACAACTCAACGGCAGGCCCGCACTGTTCATCGTCGAGTCGTCGTCCGCCGGCCTGACCGTCAAGGCCGACCGCAGCATGGGCATCCGCGCCGCCGAGCTGGGCCGCGTCGAGCTGAACGACGTCGCCGTGCCGGTGCACAACCGGCTCGGCGAGCCCGACGCGAGCGAGGCCGACCACGCGTCCAACTACTCGGAGGCCATCGCGCTGGCACGCCTGGGCTGGGCCGCACTCGCGGTCGGCACCTCGCACGCCGTGCTCGACTACGTGATCCCCTACGTCAAGGAGCGCGAGGCGTTCGGCGAGCCGGTGGCACACCGCCAGGCCGTTGCCTTCATGTGCGCCAACATCGCCACCGAACTGGACGGGTTGCGGCTGGTGACGTGGCGCGGCGCCGCCCGCGCCGAGCAGGGCCTGTCCTTCGCCCGGGAGGCCGCGCTCGCCAAGCGGATCGCCACCGACAAGGGCATGCAGATCGGCCTGGACGGCGTGCAGCTGCTCGGCGGCCACGGCTACACCAAGGAACACCCGGTCGAACGCTGGTACCGCGACCTGCGAGCCCTCGGCGTCGCCGAAGGCGTCGTCGTCCTCTGATCCCGGCCCCATCCCGCACACCCGAACGGAAAACCCAGTCATGGCAATCAATCTGGAAATGCCCAAGAAGCTGCAGGCCGTCATCGAGAAGGGCCACCAGGGCGCGGCCGAAATGATCCGGCCGATCTCGCGCAAGTACGACCTCGACGAGCACGCCTATCCCGTCGAGCTGGACACGCTGGCCACCCTCTTCGAGGGCATCTCGGAGGCCAAGACCATCTCGTTTGCAGGCGCCGAGGCCTTCGCCGCAGGCGAGGATGACGGCAAGAAGGCAAACGTCAACGGCGCCAACATGTCTGCGCTGCTGAACGCGCTCGAGATCAGCTGGGGCGACGTCGCCCTGCTGCTGTCGGTGCCCTACCAGGGCCTGGGCAACGCGGCGATCTCCAGCGTCGCCACCCCCGAACAGCTCGAGCGGCTCGGCAAGGTGTGGGCCGCCATGGCCATCACCGAGCCCGGTTTCGGCTCGGACTCGGCGGCGGTGAGCACCACCGCGCGCCTCGACGGCGACGAGTACGTGATCAACGGCGAGAAGATCTACGTGACGGCGGGCTCGCGCGCCACCCACATCGTGGTGTGGGCGACGCTCGACAAGTCGAAGGGCCGCGCTGCCATCAAGTCGTTCATCGTGCCCCGCGACCATCCGGGCGTCACCGTCGAGCGCCTCGAGCACAAGCTGGGCATCAAGGCCTCCGACACCGCGGCCATTCGTTTCGTCGACGTCCGCATCCCCAAGGACAACCTCCTGGGCAGCCCGGAGATCAAGACCGACAAGGGCTTTGCCGGGGTCATGCAGACCTTCGACAATACGCGACCCATCGTGGCCGCGATGGCCGTCGGGGTCGCCAGGGCGGCACTCGAAGAGCTGCGCACCATCCTCACCGAGGCCGGCGTGGAGATCTCCTACGACAAGCCGGCCCACGCCCAGAGCGCCCCGGCCGCCGAGTTCCTGCGCATGGAGGCCGACTGGGAGGCCGGCTACCTACTCACGGTGCGCTCGGCGTGGCAGTCGGACAACAAGATTCCGAACTCGAAGGAAGCCTCGATGGGCAAGGCCAAGGCCGCCCGCGTGGCCACCGACATCACGCTCAAGGCCGTCGAACTCGCGGGCACCGTCGGCTACTCCGAGGAGATGCTGTTGGAGAAGTGGGCGCGTGACAGCAAGATCCTCGACATCTTCGAGGGCACGCAGCAGATCCAGCAGCTCGTCATCGCCCGCAGGCTGCTCAACCTGTCGTCCGCCGAACTGAAGTAGGCAGCACGCGAACCGCCATGGCGCCGGCGCGCTAACGTCGGCGCCATGGATTCGTTCACGGCACTCGTAGCACGACACGACGGCGACCAGATCACCACCGCGGTGGAGACGTTGCAGCAGGCGGACCTTCCCGCCGGCGACGTCACCGTCCGGGTGGCGTACTCGTCGGTGAACTACAAGGATGCCCTGGCCGTCACGCCCAAGGGCGGCGTGGTGCGCGACTACCCGATCGTCCCGGGCATCGACCTGGCGGGCGAGGTCGTCGAGTCTCGGTCGCCGGACTTCCCCGTCGGCACCCAGGTCCTGGCGCACGGTTACGACATCGGGACCGGAAAGCACGGCGGCTACGCCGAATTCGCGCGCCTACCCGCAGACCAGGTGGTCGCGTGTGGCGACCTCAGCCCCCGCGACGCCATGGCGATCGGCACGGCGGGCTTCACCGCCGCCATGAGCGTGCGCGCACTCGCCGACCGTGGGATCACCCCCGACGACGGCCCGATCGTCGTCACGGGCGCCACGGGCGGCGTCGGATCGGTCTCGGTGGACCTGCTGGCCGCCGCCGGCTACACCGTCGTCGCCTCGACCGGCAAGGCCGACCAGGCCGACAGGCTCCGGGCATTGGGCGCCAGCGAGGTCATCGGCAGGCTCCCGGCGGATCCCGACGCCACGCCGCGCCCCCTGGGCAAGACCCGCTGGGCGGGTGCCGTCGACTGCGTCGGCGGTGCCACGCTGGCCGACGTGCTGAGCACGCTGTCCTACGGCGGCGCGGTGGCCGCCAGCGGCCTCACCGGCGGCGCCGGACTGTCCACGACGGTGATGCCGTTCATCCTGCGCGGCGTCGCGCTGCTGGGGATCGACTCGGTGCTACTGCCCATCGCCGCGCGCCGCGAGCTGTGGGCGCAGCTGGGCACGTCGCTGCGTCCCCGCCACCTCGAGGACGTGACCACCGTCGTCGATGCCAAGGACGTCGCCGCGGTGATCGACGAGGTGCGCGCGGGCCGCTACTCCGGTCGGGCCGTCGTCCGGGTCGCCGGCGGCTTCTAGAGCGGACGCTTCCAGGAGCGGACACTTCTGGAGCGGACACTTCTGGAGCGGACCTTTCCAGAGCGGACACGGAAACGCCCCGCCGATCCGAGAATCGGCGGGGCGTTTGCGTCGTGTCGCGTGACCCGAAGGCCTGGAGATCAGGCCCCGAGCAGGACGCGCTGCAGGTCGGGCTTCATCTGCTGGAGCTGCTGGCCCCAGTAGGCCCAGGCGTGGGTGCCGTTGTCCGGGAAGTTGAACACGCCGTTCTTGCCACCAGCGGCGATGTAGTTGTCCTGGAACGTCCGGTTGGTGCGGATGGTCAGACCCTCGAGGAACTTGGCAGGCAGGTCGCCGCCGCCCAGCTCGCTCGGCTGACCGTTACCGCAGTAGACCCACAGGCGGGTGCCGTTGGCCACCAGGTTGGGGATCTGCACCATCGCGTCGTTGTACTTCCACGCCGGATCGGTCTCGGCCGGGCCCCACATGTCGTTGGCCTTGTAGCCGCCCGCGTCACCCATGGAGATGTTGATCAGGAACGGCCACCAGCCCTCGGAGGGGTTGAGGAAGCCCGACATCGAGCTGGCGTAGGGGAACTGCGCGGGGTGGTGCGCAGCCAAGACCAGAGCCGAACCGCCGGCCATCGACAGACCGATCGCCGCGCTGCCCGTGGGCTTCACGTTCTTCTGCGACTGCAGGTAGGCGGGCAGCTCCTGGGTCAGGAACGTCTCCCAGTTGTAGGTCAAGCAGCCGCTCTTGCCGCAGGCAGGCTTGTACCAGTTCGAGTAGAAGCTGGACTGGCCACCGACCGGCATGACGACCGACAGTCCCGAGTCGAGGTACCACTCGAACGCCTGGGTGTTGATGTCCCAGCCGTTGAAGTCGTCCTGCGCGCGCAGACCGTCGAGGAGGTAGATCGCGGGCGAGTTCTCGCCGCCGCTCTGGAACTGGACCTTGATGTCACGTCCCATGCTCGCCGACGGCACCATCAAGTACTCAACTGGCAGACCGGGTCGCGAGAACGCTCCGGCAGTAGCGTTGCCGCCCGTCAGGCCGACCAACCCTGGCAGCACCAGCGCCGCCATGGCCGACACCAACAATCGGCGCGCCCAGCGGCCGCCAATCTTGTCAAAGAACATCAAAGAAATCCCATTCAGTTCCGGTTACCGACGTAACCCGTGTGTCCACAGTCCGATGACCGCACTTGCATCGCGGCGACGCGTGTCCGCCCCGCGGTGCGCCCGCTCAACCATGCCATAGGCACCGTGGAGCCGACCAAGAGCATTCAGTTGTCGTGCAGGAAGTAAAACATGGGGCCCGCCCATCGAGAAAGTCGAGCGACCCCCGCCAGCGCGTCGCGGCGACCGAATTTCGCGTTTCCCAGCGAAATCGCCCAGGTCCCTCCGCAGGCCGCCCCGGCCTCCTTCCGGGGGCCTCGAGGCACGCGAACCCGGCCCGCAGCACCGCCCTGACCTGGCTGTCATGCCTGGCCAGGCACTGTCAGTCCACGCACGGAGTTCCCCCGCCGACGACGGTCTGCGACCGCCCGGCAACCGCGGTCGACGTGACCGTCGGCGGTTGCTCGTGCGCCGCGGCGGCGTCGTCGAGCCCATTGGGAAAGTCGTAGCCGTTTCCCAGCGTGACGCGCACGTGACCGGGCGCCACGTCCTGGTCCTGCGTCACGTCGTCGATGTCGAGCAAGGCGGCCAGGTGCCGCGCGCGGGTCGCCACGTCCGGCGCGGCGACCACCGACGTCTGCTGGGGATCGGAGTTGTTGGCCGTACGCACCTCCCCCGGCTGGTAACCCACCGCGGTCAGCGACGCCGAGACGTGGGCCGCCATCCCGGAGACGTCCCCGGCGTTGACCACGTCGACGATCACCGGCCCCGAGTCCCCAGCGTCGCCGGCTGCGGCACTGCCGCCACCCGCGGACGCGTCACCGCGTCCGGAGAACGCATCGCTCACCTCGGCCTTGATCGCGGCCACGTCGACGATGTTGACGTCCTGGCCGTCGACCTTGTCGAACCGCACCACCGGGAGGGTCCTGAACTCGACGTCGGAGGCGGCCGCGTCGAGACGGCGCAGCAGGTTCGGGTCCCACCCGTCCGACAGCACCACGTCGCGGCGCACGACGTCGAGGAGCTTGCCGACGCGCGACATGTCGGTCAGGCTGCCGTCGGCGTGCAGCTGGTGCAGCGCCGAGGCCAGGAAGGCCTGCTGTCGCCGCGTGCGGTCGAGGTCACCCTCGGTCAGACCGTGCCGCTGCCGCACGAACGCGACGGCCTGCGACGCGTCGAGCGTCTGCACGCCCGCCGGGAAGTCGGCCCCGGAGAAGTCGTCGTGCGCGGGCGCGTTCAGGCACACCTGGACGCCGCCGAGCGCGCCGGTCAGGTCGTAGAAGCCGGCGAGCGTCACCTCGGCGAAGTAGTCGATGGGCACCCCGGTGAGGTCGTGGACCACCTTCAGCGTCGCGGCGCGGCCCGCTTCCCGGCCCTGCCGTTCCAGGTCACGCGGGTCGGTGTCCCCGGAGTCGACGAGCCGCTGTTCGGCGGCGGCCTTCGTCAGCCCGTACGCCTCCTTGATCTTGACGTGGTCGTAGCCCTGCACCCCCGACAGTGGGACGTAGTCGTCGCGGGGAATCGAGAACGCGGTCAGGTGGTCGTCGGCACTCAGGTGCACCAGGATCAACGTGTTCGTGTTGTAGCCACCGTCGGACGAGTCGCCGGCGTGCAATTGGTCCAGCAGCGGTTGCGGCAGGTCGTTGCCGTCCTGGTCCTTGCGGGAGTCCAGCCCGATCAGCAGCACGTTGACGTCGCCGTCGGTGGACCGCGCGGCGTCGTGGCCCAGTGCGTCGGAGATCGTGATGCCCGACGTGGCGCCGTGCACCACCCCCCATCCGAGCCCCGTACCGGCGAGCACGCACACCGCCGCGGCCGCCGTCACGAGTCGTACGTGCGACATCCGGACCCCGCTTCCCGCCAGGGGCCGACGACGCCGGCACACCTGGGGCGAGTGTCGGTGAACATGCTGTGACGACGCTGCCGGGAGGCCACCGGGGCGCTGGCAACCCGGTGCGCTGCGACTCGCGACTCCCTAGTCGGGAATGTGGCGCCCCAGCAGCAGTCCCGCGACCACCGAGGCACCGAGTGCGACGAGCCCCAGCAGGATCCACGCCGAGCTGGCATTGCCCGGCACGGTGCGGTAGCCGATGTCGCGCTGCAGCGCGGCGTACGCGTCGTCGAGCTGGGTCAAGCTGTCGGCCGAGAACGACGTGCCCGTCGTGATCTGGGTGATGGTGCGCAGCGTCGCGTCGTCGACGGGCACCGGGATCTCCTTGCCGTCGACGTCGACCGTGCCGTACGGGGTACCGAACGAGATCGTCGAGATCTCCACGCCCTGGTCCCTGGCGGCGCGCGCCGCGGTGTAGGCGCCACGCGGATCGTCGGGGTTCATCGGCACGGTCTCCTTGCCGTCCGACTCCAGGACGATGCGCGCCGCGGCGGGCTGGCCGTCGTCGCCGCCGAGCACGGACTCGACGGTCGCGATGGCCTGCAGCGCGGTGAACAGGCCCTCCCCCGTGGCGGTGCGCGGTTTGGGTTCGAGCCGGTCGATGGCCCGGTCCATGGCCGCCCTGTCGGTCGTCGGTGGCACCAACATCGTTGCACTGGAGGAGAATTCGACCAGTCCGAGATTGATGCTCGACCGCAGCCCGTGCGCGAAGCGCTTGCCCGCCTCCTTGGCGGCCTCGATGCGGCTGGGCGCCACGTCGGTGGCGGCCATGGACTCGGACACGTCGATCACCAGCATCACGACCGCGCGATCGCGTGGGATGCGCTGATCGGCGGTGGGATTGGCCATCGCGATGGTCAGCGGCACCAGGGCCAGCGCCAGCAGGATCACCGGGAGGTGACGCCATCTGCGGGGGCGCAAGGGCGCCACCCGTTGCAGGAGTTCGAAGTTGGCGAATCGCAGGGCCCTGCGGCGGCGACGTGACGTCGACGCCACGTAGGCCACCGCGAGCAGCGCGATGACACCCGCGTAGAGGAAGAACCACGGGTCCTGGAATCCCGACACGCTCAGCGTGCCCAGCAGCGGAAGCGTCACACCGGTACCCGCCGGTTCATCAGCAGTCCGGCGGCGACGGCGACCGTCACCGCGAGCATCCCCCAGCGCAGCCACGGCGTGCCGTCGGGCGCGGTCAGCGACTGATAGCCGATCTGTTCGGCGACGTGGGCGTAGCTGCGGTCCAGGTCGTCGGCGGTCTGCGCCGCGTACCATCGGCCGCCGGAGAGCTGGGCCACCTGCTTGAGCGTGCTGTCGTCGACGGGGACCGGCACCGCGGAGCCGTCCATCTGGATCGTGCCCCGAGACGTGCCGAACGAGATGGTCGAGACGGTGACGCCTTGATCCTTGGCCGCGCGTGCCGCGGTGTACGCCCCCTGGGGCGCATTGGGATTCGACGGCTTGGTCTCCTTGCCGTCGGAGAGCACCACGATGCTCGCCGGCGGTGGATCCTGATCGTCGGAGATGATCGCCGCGACCTCCCGCACCGACTGCAACGCCGCGAACATGGCCGCGCCGATGGCCGTCGACTCACCGGTGCTCAGGTGGTCCAGGGCCTCGACGGTGGCCTGGTGATCCGACGTCGGCGGCACCAGGACCTCAGGCGACCCGGAGAACTGGATCAGCCCGAGGTTGACTCCGGGCGTCAGCTGCCCGGCGAACCGCTTGGCCGCGGCCACCGCGGCGTCCAGGCGGTCGGGGTCGACGTCGGTGGCCCGCATGGACGGTGAGACGTCGATGGCGAGCAGGATCATCGCCCGATTGCGGGGTATCCGCACGTCGTGCATCGGGCCTGCGGCCGCGATGGTCAGCGGCACCATGGCCGCGAGCAGCAGCACGATCGGCACGTGCCGCCACGGCCGGGGCCGACGCGGGCGCACCGACCCCAGCAGCGCCGCGTCGGCGTAGCGGGTGAGCCGCCGCCGACGGCGTATCTGCACCACCACGTAGGCCGACACCAACAGCGCCGGCGCCGCGATGACGCTCAGGACCAGCGGGTGCGCGAACGACGTGCCCAGCACGGGATACCTCCGATCTGGTCATGCGTTGTCGCGGCTGCCGTGGCACGGGTTGGGCGGGGGCGGGCGGTCACCGCAGCCGACTGCGCAGCTGCGGATCGTGCTCCCACCACAGCCCGGGTCGTGGCGCGGCGGTCGCGACGTCGGGAGATCCGGCGACGAGCGGGGTGGCCTCCTCCGCGCGGTCGGGTCCTGCAACGGGCTCTGGGTGGAGTCCTGCAACGAGTTCTGCGTCGAGTTCTGCGTCGAGTGCTGCGTCGATGGCCGCCGCGCGGACGCGGTCGTCGGCGGCGAACAGCCGCATCAGCACGACGACGAACACCATCCCGACCAGGTCGCCGAGCAGCCAGAGCACGCCCGCCCCGATGGTCTGATCGGTCCTGCGACTCGGCCCCCAGGAGCGTTCGACCGCGTCGTAGTAGGGGCCTGCGAGCAGCGGCCCCAGCCAGATCACCAGACCCAGTACCCCGTCGCCGAGGGACTCCACGACGCTGATCAGCAGCGAGACCGACGGTGAGTAGCGGCGCGGCACGGGGTCGGCCTGAAGCCGCGCGTAGAAGTAGCCGAAACCGATGCCGATCAGCGCGACGGTCGTCGCCGCGCCGATCGCGGGGCTGCGGAGGGCGGCGCCGTACCAGGGGGTGAGGTAGAGCAGCCACGGCGTGGCCAGCATCGCCGCCGACGTGGCGAGCGGGTGTGTGGCGATGCGCGCGCCGCGTGACCCCAGGGCCCGCCCGGCCCGCCGCCGCCAACGCGTGGGCAGGGCGGCTCCGAGGACCGTCAGCGGCGCCGACACCGCGAGCAGGAACGGGGCGACGTAGAGCAGCAGCAGGACCTGTAGCGCTCGCATCCAGAACAGGGCGGGCGCGTAGCAGGCGACCGCACAGAAGGTGGCGACGACGAGCACGACCATGCCCGCCACGAAGCACCATGGTCGCGGCCGCACGCCACCGGGGCCCGGCCGCGCGCGGTGACCGCCGCGGCGCAGCGCCCACGCGTACGCGATCGTCAGCGCCACGACGAGGCACGCCGCGGCGCCGTCGAAGGTCCACGACGTGATGGCCGTCGCCCAGGTCAACGGGACGGCTGCCGCGTTCATACTGTGAACTATGCGGGCGTCAGCTGTCGAAACGTTGTCAAGAGCACGGGAATTCGTTGAGCGTCGGCGGGGGTGGGCCATTGACCGACGCCAAGCCTGAAAGTAACGTCAGCTTCACTTTTGCTGCCGTCGAGACGAGGAGGTCGCGGTGGAATCGTTCGTTCACCTACGCAAGGGCGTCACCCCCAAACGCGTGCACGCCGATCTCGACGGGCTCAAGGACGACGAGCTGGGGCGCGGCGGGTTCGTCGGTCGCACCGCGAACGTGTACCGGCGCCACGACCCCACGGCGTACCGGGCGGTGGGCCCGCTGCGCCCCCTCGACGTCCTGGCCGACCAGCTGACCCCCGCCGACGCCGCGGATGCCGCGGGCGCCCCGCTGCCCCTGTTCGCCAACCCGGACTGCCAGATCCTGCTGTCCCGCCGCAGCGCGGCCATGCCGTTCTTCGTCCGGTGGGTCGACGGCGACCTGCTGTCGTTCGTCCACGAGGGTTCCGGGTTGCTGGAGACCGAGTTCGGGCCGCTGCCCTATCGCCGCGGCGACTGGGTGTACCTGCCGAAGGCATGCACGTGGCGGCAGGTCCCCGACGAACGGACGACGCTGCTGATGGTGCAGGCCACCGACGAGTTCCGCGTACCGCCGCCGGGCCCGCTGGGCCGCCACTTCCCGTTCGACCCGGCGCAGGTGGTGATCCCGGATCCGCACCCCTGCGACGACGACGGCCGCGACGAGTACGAGGTGCGGCTGATGCACGACGGTGGCCCGACATCGCTGTTCTACCAACACCATCCGCTGGACGTGGAGGGGTGGCGCGGTGACAACTTCCCGTTCACGTTCAACGTGGCCGACTACAACGTGGTGACGTCCGACAGCATGCACCTGCCCCCCACCGTGCACCTGTTCATGCAGGCCACCGGCGTCTACGTGATGAACTTCCTACCGAAGCCCGCCGAGGGGGTGCCGGGCACCGAACGCACGCCCTGGTACCACCGCAACGTCGACTTCGACGAGATCGCCTTCTTCCACTCCGGTTCGCTGTACGGCATCCCCATGCCCCCCGGGCTGATCTCGCACGCGCCGCAGGGGGTGCATCACGGCGCACCGGAGAAGGCCCGCGAACGCGCCCGCCGCACGTTCGACGAGTTCGACCGCGTGGACTGGTCGGTGATCGCCATCGACACGCGACGCCGCCTGGTGCCGTCGCCGCAGATCCTCGCCAACGACCTCGGACAGCACGCATGAGCGACTACGAACGCATCCCGTACCTGATCGCCTACGCCAACACCTCCAGCGTCCGCGACGTGTACGGCGGCGTCGCCGAAACCGTGGTGCTCGAGAGCCACCTGCTCAAGCCCACGACCCCGAGTGACACCGTGCTGGTGTTCATGCACCCCATCGGAGGAGGCGCGTACCTCCCGATGATCACCGCCCTCGCCAAGGCCGGCCACCACGTCATCTACTGCAACAGCCGGTTTCGCGGAACCGACACGGCCCTGCTGATGGAGAAGGTCGTCGAGGATCTCGGCGAGTGCATCAAGGACGCCAAGGACCGACTGGGGTACGCCAAGGTGGTGCTGGCGGGGTGGAGCGGCGGCGGTTCGCTGTCGGTCTTCTATCAGCAGCAGGCGCAGCGGCCCACCGTCACGTCGAGCCCGTCGGGCGACGGGCCGGACCTGACCCGGCTGGGCCTCGTTCCCGCCGACGGCATCATGCTGTTGGCCGCGCACGTCAGCAGGCACGGCACGCTGACCGAGTGGCTTGACGCGTCGATCCTCGACGAGGCCGATCCCACGCGTCGCGACCCGGAGCTGGACCTCTACGACCCGGCCAATCCCCACCAACCGCCGTACACCGCGGAGTTCCTGGCGCGTTACCGCGCCGCGCAGCTGGCCCGCAACCGCCGGATCACGGCGTGGGTCAAGGACAAGCTGGCCGAACTGCGCGCCGGCGAGCACCCCGGGGCACGCGACGAGGAGTTCGGCTTCGTGGTGCACGGCACCATGGCCGACCCGCGGTGGCTGGACCCGACGGTCGATCCGAACGAACGCGAGCCCGGGACCTGCTATCTGGGCGATCCCCGCGTGGTGAACAACTCCCCCGTCGGCCTGGCACGCTTCTGCACGCTGCGCAGCTGGCTGTCACAGTGGAGTCATGACGACGCCAACGGTGACGCCGTGAAGGCTGGCCCCGACATCGCGGTCCCGACGCTGGTGATCGGCAACCTCGCCGACGACGCGTGCACGCCGAGCCACACCCATCGGCTCTTCGAAGCCATCGGGCATCCGGACAAGGAACTGCACGAGATCCCCGGCGCCAACCACTACTACGTCGGGCCGCAGCAGCGCGAGCCGCTGCGCCGTGCGGTCGAGGTCTGCACCCGGTGGCTGCGCGACCACGGGTTCGCGGCACCGCTGCCGGCGGCTCCGCGATGACGGTGACCGGGCCGCTCGACGGCATCCGCGTCATCGAGGTCGGCACCCTCATCTCGGGACCCTTCGCCGGGCGGTTGCTCGGCGACATGGGGGCCGAGGTGATCAAACTCGAACCACCGGGCGCGCCGGACCCCCTGCGCACGTGGGGGCAGGCCGAACTCGACGGGCATCACTTCTTCTGGACGGTGCACGCCCGCAACAAGTTGGCCGCGACGCTGAACCTGCGGCTCGACGCCGGACGCGCGCTGTTCCTCGACCTCGTCGAACGTTCCGACGTCGTCATCGAGAACTTCCGGCCGGGCACCCTGGAGAAGTGGGATCTGGGTTACGACGTGCTGCGGCAACGCAATCCGGGCATCATCCTGGTCCGCGTGTCCGGTTACGGGCAGACCGGACCGGACGCGCACAAGGCGGGTTACGCATCGGTCGCCGAGGCCGCGAGCGGGCTGCGCCACATGAACGGCTTCCCCGGTGGTCCGCCGCCGCGGCTGGCGCTGTCACTCGGCGACAGCCTGGCGGGCATGTTCGCCGCGCAGGGAGCGCTCGCCGCGCTCTACCGCCGCAGCGTGACCGGCGTCGGTCAGGTGGTCGACGCCGCGCTCACCGAGGCCTGCCTCGCGGTACAGGAGTCGACGATCCCCGACTACGACGTGGGCGGCGTGGTCCGCGGCCCGTCGGGCACGCGGTTGGAGGGCATCGCGCCGTCCAACATCTACCAGACGGCCGACGGCAGCTGGGTCGTCATCGCCGCCAACCAGGACACCGTGTTCCGGCGCCTGTGCACGGCGATGGGTCGGCCCGAACTGGCTTCGGACCCGAGGTTCGCCGACCACGGCGCCCGCGGTCGTCACCAGGACGAACTCGATGGGATCATCGCCGCATGGGCCGCCACCCGCGCGCCCGCCGACGTCATCGCCACGCTCAACGACGCCGGGGTGATCAGCGGCCCGATCAACACCGTCGCCGAGGTCGTGGTCGATCCACAGCTGGTGGCGCGCGGCATGATCGCCGACCACTGGGACGAACGCATCGGCCGAAACGTCAAGGGCCCCGGTGTGGTTCCGGTGTTGTCCGAGACCCCGGGCACCATCCGGACGGCCGGCTCCGCGGCGCCGGGGCAACACAACGACGAGGTGTGGCGCGACCTGCTGGGCCGCTCGGCCGAGGAACTCGACGCGCTGCGTACCGAGGGGGTGATCTGAACGTGGGTGATCTGAGCGTGGGTGACGTGAACTTGGGCGATCTGAACTCGGTCCCCGAACGCGTCACGATCCGCGAGGTGAGCCTGCGCGACGGTTTGCAGATCGAGGCGCCGATCCCGTTGGCGGCCAAGCTCGAACTGCTCGACGCCGTGCTCGCCACCGGGGTGCGCGAGGTCGAGGTGACGGCGTTCGTCTCGCCGTCCAAGGTGCCGGCGCTGGCCGACGCCGCCGCACTGGCCGCCGAACTCCCCCGACTGCGTCAGGGTCACGACGTCGAGTTCTCCGCCCTGGTGGCCGGCCCGGGCGGCGCGGCGCGCGCGGTGGCCGCAGGCATGACGTCGCTGGAGTACGTGGTGTCGGCCGCCGACGGTCACAGCCGGGCGAACGTCGGCCGCTCGGCCGCGGAGTCGACGGCGCTGATCGCCGACATCACCCGCATCGCCCACGACGCCGGCGCCACGGTCGAGGTGATCGTCGCCACGGCATGGGATTGCCCGTTCGACGGCCCCACCGACCCGGCGCGCGTCCTCGACGTCGTCGCCGCCGCCGTGGAGATCGGCGCGGATCGCGTGGCGGTCGCCGACACCATCGGCACCGCGACGCCACGACGCGTCACCGCCCTGGTCGAGGCGCTGCGCCCGGTGATCGCCGGGCTGCCGCTGGGCGCGCACTTCCACAACACGCGGGGTGCGGGACTGGCCAGCGCGTGGGCGGCGGTGTGCGCGGGCGTCACGCGGCTGGACGCCTCGGTCGGTGGCCTGGGCGGCTGTCCATTCGCCCCGGGTGCCAGCGGCAACATCGCCACCGAGGACTTGGTGTACCTGCTGCGCGACGGTGGCGTGGAGACGGGCGTCGACCTTCGGGGCGCCATCCGCGCCGCCGAGGTGGCCCGCACCGCCGTGGGACACGACCTGCCGAGTGCGCTGTTGCGCGCCGGTGATCGGATGCTCGCCTGAGCATGCCGCCCGAGACGCTCACCGCCAAGGGGCAGCGCACCCGCGAGGCCATCGAACTCGCGGCCCGCACGCTGTTCGCCGAGCGTGGCTTCCACGGCACGACGCTCGGCGACATCACGTCGGAGGCGGGTAAGTCGGCCGCGGCGTTCTACCGCTACTACGCCGACAAGGAAGACCTGCTCTACGCACTGGCGCAGTCGTTCCTGCACGACGTGGTCATGCCGTCGGGGTTGGGCGTGCACCTGCCGTCCTCGCCGCAGGACACCGGGTTCTTCACCACGGTCGTCTCCGGCTACTGGAACATGTTCAAGCAGAACTTCGGCATCATGATCGCCGTGAACCAGTTGGCGGACTCCCGGCCGCGTTTCGCGGCCGTGCAGCAGGAGTTCCGTCGCTTCGGCGCCGACGTGGTGGCCGCCTCCGTCAGACGGGCCCAGGAGCAGGGCCACGCCGCCGACGTGCACCCCGAGCACACCGGCGTGGCGATCGCGCTGCTGTTCGAGAACTACACCGTGGTGTCCATGCGGGGGCTGCCCACCATCACCGACGCCGAGGCCATCTCGACCCTGGCGACCATCTGGAAGAAGACGCTGTACGGCTGAACCGCCACCGACCGAAGGGACGTCACCGTGGATTTCTCCCTGCCCGAGCATCTTCCGGGCCTGCTCGCCGAGATGGACGCGTTCATCGACGCCGAGATCGCCCCGCTGCAGGCCGAGCACCAGCAGTACTTCGACGAGCGCCGCGAGTACGCCCGCACCGACTGGGAGAACGGCGGCATCCCGCGGCGCGCCTGGGAGGACCTGCTCGACGAGATGCGTCGCCGCGCCGACGCCGCCGGGTGGCTGCGCTACGGCCTGCCGTCCCGGTTCGGCGGCCGCGACGGAACCAACCTCGACATGGCCGTGATCCGAGAGCATCTGGCGCACAAGGGACTCGGCCTGCACAACGACCTGCAGGACGAGTCGTCGATCGTGGGCAACTTCCCGCAGGTCATCATGATGGAGCGGTTCGGCACCCCCGAGCAGCAGGCCGAGTGGATCGAACCGCTGCTGACCGGCGTGCGCTCCATGGCGTTCGGGCTGTCCGAGCCCGACCACGGATCGGACGCGACGTGGCTGGAGACGACGGCGGTGCGCGACGGCGACGACTGGGTGATCAACGGTGCCAAACGCTGGAACACCGGGGTGCACCGGGCCACGCACGACCTGGTGTTCGCCAGGACGTCGGGCGATGCCGGCTCGGCGACGGGCATCACGGCGTTCCTGGTGCCGTGTGACGCCCCGGGTTTCACGGTCCCGTTCTACTGGTGGACCTTCAACATGCCCACCGACCACGCCGAGGTGCTGCTGCGCGACGTCCGCGTGCCCGCGGCAGCAGTGCTCGGTGAGGTGGGCCATGGGCTCGACGTGGGGCAGACGTTCCTGCACGAGAACCGGATTCGGCAGGCCGCGAGCAGTCTGGGTGCTGCGCAGTACTGCATCGATCGCGCCGCGACCTACGCCGGACGGCGCATGGTGTTCGGCAAGCCGCTCGCGGTCAACCAGGCCGTCCAATGGCCACTGGCGGAGTTGCAGACCGAGGCCCAGATGGTGCGCCTGCTGGTGTATTACGCCGCCTGGCACCTGGATCGCAATCATCACATGGAGGTGAGCGACAAGGTGTCGATGGCCAACTACCGGGCCAACCGGCTGGTGTGCGAGGCCGCCGATCGGGCCATGCAGATCCACGGTGGCCTCGGGTACAGCCGGCACGAACCGTTCGAGCACATCTATCGTCATCACCGTCGCTACCGCATCACCGAAGGTGCCGAGGAGATCCAGATCCGGCGCGTCGCCCAGCGGATGCTCCGGCTCGGCTCGCGACCGCGATGACCGGTGACGATCTCGCGACCGCCCTCGCAGGCGTCCTCGGCGCACGCGCGGTCACGGGCCTGCGTCGGCTGACCGGCGGCGCGAGCCGCACCACGTGGACGTTCGAGGCCGACGGGCGTCGGCTCATCCTGCGCATCGGCCCGGCCGACGAACTGCACGCCGGAATGACGCTGGAGGCCGCCGCTTCCGCCAGAGCCCGGTCCGCGGGCGCGCCGGTTCCCGAGGTGCTGATCGCCGAGGATTCCCCTGCCGCGCTGGGCAACCCGTTCCTGATCGCCGAGTACGTCGGCGGCGAGACCATCGTGCGGCGGATCCATCGGGCGCTCGACACCGTGTCGCGCGCCGCGCTGCTGACACAGTGCGCCGAGGCGCTCGCCCACGTCCATCGCGCCGATCCCACCGGACTTGGGGTGCCCACCGTCGACTCGCTGGCGCAGTGGCGCACTCAGCTCGACGAGATCGGGGACACCACCGCGACGTTCGAGTGGGCGTTGCGCTGGTTGTCCGCGCATCGACCCGAGCCATCACCGAAGGTGTTGGTGCACGGCGACTTCCGGATGGGCAACCTGATCGTCGACGTCGAGGCCAGGCCGGCGCGCCTGGCCGCGGTGCTGGACTGGGAACTCACCCACGTCGGCGAGGCGTACGAGGATCTGGCGTGGTTCTGCCAGCGCGCGTGGCGATTCGGCGCCGGGCGCGATCTCGGGGCCGGCGGTCTCGGCAGCGTCGAGGAGTTCCTGCGGGCCTACGAATCGGCGTCGGGCACCTCGCTCGATCGACGCGTGCTGCACTGGTGGCTGGTGTCCTCGACGCTGCGCTGGGGAATCATCTGCCGCTATCAGGCGCATCGGCACCTGTCCGGGCAGACCCGGTCGATGGAGTTGGCCGCCATCGGCCGCCGCGTCTGCGAGACCGAGTTCGACCTGCTGAACCTGCTGGAGGCGGCGTGAGCGCCCCGCACTACCGGCCGACGGCGGCCGAGTTGCTGAGCGCGGTCCGCGAGTTCCTGGAGACCGACGTCCGCGGCGCGGCGCCCGAGCTGGACTTCCAGGTCCGCGTCGCGGCCAACGTGCTGGCCATCGTGGAACGCGAGATGCTCGACGCCGGGTCACCGGACGGCGGTCCCGACCTGCTGGGACATGCCGACGAGGCCGCACTGGCCGCGGCCATCCGGCGAGGTGACCTCGACGGCCGCGACGCCGAAGTGCTGCCGGTGCTGCGGGCGCTGGTGGCTCGGCGGCTGAACGTCGCCCACCCGGGGTACGAGCGCGAGTAGCCTCGACGCGATGAAACCCCTCTCCGCGGCCGACCTGACCGGATCGTGGCGCCTGGATCCCGGGCGTACCGTCGTGGGCTTTCGCAGCCCGACGTTCTGGGGCCTCGCGCACGTCTCGGGCCGCTTCGCAGACGTCACGGGGTCGGGCGAGGCGGGCGGCGCGGGCCCCGAGGGGGCCACCGGGCACCTGGAGGTGGCCACCGGATCGGTGACCACCGGCATGCGCAAGCGCGACGAACACCTGCGATCGGCCGACTTCTTCGACGTGGAGCGGTTCCCGACCGCACGGGTGGACGTCGAATCCGCGTCCGTCTCCGGTGCGGCGACGGTCGACCTCCGCGTCCGCGTGGCGGTCAAGGACCGCACGCTGACCCTCACCCTGCCGGGCACCGTGACGGCACTGGACGACGGCGCGGTACGGGTCGCCGTCGGCGGGCGGTTGAGCCGCAGGGCGTTGGGCGTCGACGGGAATCTGCTCGGGATGATGGGCGATACGGTGACCGTCGAAGCGACCGCGGTGTTCGTCGAGCAGTCGTAGAGTCAGCGACGTGGCCGACTCCGCCCGTTCCCCCGGGAACCCGATCCGAGTCCTCGTCTACTCCGACGATGCCCACGTTCGCGACCAGGTGAGATCGGCGCTGGGCACACGGGTCCACCCGGATCTGCCAGAACTCGTCTACCTCGACGTCGCCACCGCTCCGGTGGTGACGAGCACGATCGACGCGGGCGACGTCGACCTGGCGATCCTCGACGGCGAGGCGACGCCCGCCGGCGGCATGGGTTTGGCCAAGCAGCTCAAGGACGAGGTGGCCGAGTGCCCCCCGATCCTGGTCCTCACCGGACGCCCGGACGACGCGTGGTTGGCGTCGTGGTCACGTGCGGAGGCCGCGGTGCCGCATCCCATCGACCCCATCCGGCTCGGCGAGGCCGTGGCCGCACTCATCCGTACGCTCGTCTGATTTCCGCGGCGCGCCCGCGGGTCGGCCCGGATCTCACGGCGACTTGCCAGGAGCGGCACCGCGCTGCGTCTCGCGTGCCGGCGACCGAGCGTGCGACATTGCGCGGAACAGCGCGAAATGGACTGGGGCCGTTGCCTGTTCGCGTCACCCTGCGGGAGGACGCGAGCCCTCAGTGCATTGCCCTGATCCTATCCAAAATGCGTCGGGCCCAAGGTTCACGGGACTAAGCTGTGTCGTAGCTCACATCGGCAGCCTACGAGGGAGCGACCTAGCGGCATGAACCCCGGCATGAACCCCTACGTACCCATCCTGGTGATCGGGGCCATCGCGGCCGTCTTCGCGGTCGGATCCGTCGCGATCGCGGTCGTCATCGGCCCGAGGCGCTACAACCGCGCCAAACTCGAGGCCTACGAATGCGGCATCGAGCCCATCGCCCCCGGATCACCCAACGCCCAGGCCACCGGCCAGCGCTTCCCCGTGAAGTACTACCTGACGGCGATGTTGTTCATCGTCTTCGACATCGAGATCGTGTTCCTCTACCCGTGGGCGGTGGCCTTCGACTCGTTGGGCGTGTTCGCCGTGGTCGAGATGCTGCTCTTCATGCTCACGGTGTTCGTGGCCTACGCCTACGTGTGGCGACGCGGGGGGCTGGCATGGGACTAGAGGAGAAACTGCCGGGCGGCATCCTGCTCTCCACGGTGGAGAAGGTCGCAGGCTATGTCCGCAAGGGCTCGCTGTGGCCCGCCACGTTCGGGCTGGCGTGCTGCGCCATCGAGATGATGGCGACGGCCGGCCCGCGATTCGACATCGCGCGATTCGGCATGGAACGGTTCTCGGCGACGCCGCGCCAAGCCGACCTGATGATCGTGGCCGGACGGGTGAGCCAGAAGATGGCTCCGGTGCTGCGCCAGGTGTATGACCAGATGGCGGAACCGAAATGGGTTCTGGCGATGGGCGTCTGCGCCTCCTCGGGCGGGATGTTCAACAACTACGCCGTGGTGCAGGGCGTCGATCACGTGGTGCCGGTCGACATCTACCTGCCCGGTTGCCCTCCGCGACCGGAGATGCTGTTGAACGCGATCCTGAAGCTGCACGCCAAGATCGCCGAGATGCCGCTGGGCGTCAACCGCGCCGAGGCCGTCGCCGCGGCCGAGCAGGCCGCCCTCGCGGCCCGGCCCACCATCGAGTTCACCGGGTTGCTGCGCCCATGACGCGCGACGACGGTTTCGGTGCCGCACGGGATCCCGCCCACGAGCACGCGGCGAACGGCGCGGGCGGCGAGGTGATCGCCACGCGCCGCGGCATGTTCGGCGTCTCGGGCAGCGGGGACACGTCGGGCTACGGCAGGCTGGTACGCGAGGTCGCACTGCCCGGCAGCTCCCCGCGCCCCTACGGCGGCTACTTCGACGCGGTGGTCGACGCCTTGGCTGCAGCTCTCGGCCAGGACGCCTACGACGCGGCCGTCGAACGGGTCGTGGTGTACCGCGACGAGCTGACCCTCGAGGTGCGGCGCGCGCATCTGGTGCCGGTGGCACGCACGCTGCGCAACGATCCCGCGTTGAGGTTTGAACTCTGCCTTGGTGTTTCCGGCGTGCACTATCCCGACGACCGCGGTCGCGAGCTGCACGCGGTGTATCCCTTGATGTCGATCACGCACAATCGGCGCATCCGGGTGGAGGTGGCCGCACCCGACGACGATCCGCACGTGCCGTCGCTGTACGGGGTGTACCCGACCACCGATTGGCACGAGCGGGAGACCTACGACTTCTTCGGCATCCTGTTCGACGGGCATCCGTCGCTCACCCGCATCGAGATGCCCGACGACTGGGTGGGCCATCCGCAGCGCAAGGACTACCCGTTGGGCGGCATCCCCGTCGAGTACCACGGCGCGCAGATCCCGCCGCCGGACCAGCGGAGGGCCTACAACTGATGACCGACCAGGACACGGACCGCGACGTCGTCGTCACGGTCGGCGGGCAGGACTGGCAGGACGTCGTCGCGGCCGCGCGGGATGCGGCGGTCGCAGGCGATCGCATCGTCGTCAACATGGGTCCGCAACATCCGTCCACGCACGGGGTCCTGCGGCTCATCCTGGAGATCGAGGGCGAGACGGTCACCGAGGCCCGCTGCGGAATCGGCTACCTGCACACCGGCATCGAGAAGAACCTGGAGTACCGCACCTGGACCCAGGGCGTGACGTTCGTGACCCGCATGGACTACCTGTCGCCGTTCTTCAACGAGACCGTGTACTGCCTGGGTGTGGAGAAGCTGCTCGGGGTCACCGACGACATCCCGGAGCGGGCCAACGTCATTCGGGTCATGATGATGGAACTCAACCGCATCTCCAGCCATCTGGTGGCGCTGGCCACCGGCGGCATGGAACTGGGCTCGATGTCGGCGATGTTCTTCGGGTTCCGTGAGCGCGAACTCATCCTGTCGGTGTTCGAGACCATCACCGGGCTGCGGATGAACAGCGCCTACGTGCGTCCCGGCGGGGTCGCGGCCGACCTGCCCGACGAGGCCATGTCGCAATTGCGCGAGCTGCTGGTGCTGCTGCCGAAGCGGTTGCGCGACATGGAGAACCTGCTCAACGAGAACTACATCTGGAAGGCACGCACCGTCGGCGTCGGTTACCTCGACCTGACCGGCTGCATGGCACTGGGCATCACGGGACCCATCCTGCGGTCCACGGGGTTGCCGCACGACCTGCGCCGCGCGCAACCCTACTGCGGGTACGAGAACTACGAGTTCGACGTCGTCACCGACGATCGGTGTGATTCCTACGGTCGCTACGTGATCCGGGTCAGGGAGATGCGCGAGTCCATCAAGATCGTCGAGCAGTGCCTCGATCGCCTGCGTCCAGGACCGGTCATGCTCACCGACAAGAAGCTCGCGTGGCCCGCCGATCTGCGGTTGGGTCCCGACGGCCTGGGCACGTCGCCGGAGCACGTCGCGAAGATCATGGGCGGTTCGATGGAGGCGCTCATCCACCACTTCAAGCTCGTCACCGAGGGCATCCGGGTGCCCGCGGGTCAGGTCTACGCGGCGGTCGAGTCACCCCGCGGCGAGTTGGGCGTGCACATGGTCAGCGACGGCGGCACGCGGCCCTACCGCGTGCACTACCGGGATCCGTCGTTCACGAATCTGCAGGCGGTGTCGGTGATGTGCGAGGGCGGAATGGTGGCGGACGCGATCACGTCGGTGGCGTCGATAGACCCGGTGATGGGCGGGGTGGACCGATGAGCGCTTGCGCGAAGAGGAGACGGTACCGATGAGCGCTTGCGCGAAGAGGAGACGGTACCGATGAGCGCTTGCGCGAAGAGGAGACGGTACCGATGAGCGCTTGCGCGAAGAGGAGACGGTACCGATGAGCATCGTCGAGCTGCGCCTGGGTCAGCGACCCGACGAGCCCGGCCCCCCGATCGGTGGCGGGCCCAGCGGCTATCCCGACGACGTCGCCGAGCGCCTGGCCGCCGACGCCGCGGTCGTGACGGCGCGCTACCCCGTGGCCCGTTCGGCACTGTTGCCGCTGCTGCACCTGGTGCAGTCCCACGACGGCTATCTCACCCCCGCCGGAATCGCTTTCTGTGCAGGTCGATTGGGGCTGAGCGCCGCCGAGGTGACCGCGGTCGCGACCTTCTACTCGATGTACCGGCGCTCCCCCACCGGCGACTATCTGGTGGGGGTGTGCACCAACACGCTGTGCGCGATCATGGGTGGCGACGCGATCCTGGAGGCGCTCGAAGAGCACCTCGGGGTGCCGGCGGGTGGCACCACGGCCGACGGCGCGGTCACGCTCGACCACGTCGAGTGCAACGCGGCCTGCGACTACGCCCCGGTGGTGATGGTGAACTGGGAGTTCTTCGACGACCAGACGCCGTCCTCGGCGCGGGATCTCGTCGACGCGCTGCGGTCGGGCGCCACGGTCACGCCGACGCGCGGCGCGCCACTGTGCACGTTCCGCGACACCGCGCGCATCCTGGCGGGTTTCCCCGACGACCGGCCGGGCGCCAACGACGCCGCGCCGGGCCGGGCCACGCTGGCGGGTCTGGAGGTGGCTCGGGAGCGGGGCATGCGCGCGCCCGACGTGGCCGAAGGCGCCTCGGGGGATTCCGGAAGCGCCGACGGTGCAGCCGGACCCGACGGCGCGGCGATGGCCGCCGAGAGCGTGCGCGACGAGCCGGCTCCCGCCCCGTCGGCCGACGTCCCGCCCGGCGGTGACGAGCAGAACGGTCACGCCCGATGACGCTCACACCGGTGCTCAGCCGCTTCTGGGATCAGCCCGCGTCGTGGACGCTGCAGACGTACCGCCGTCACGGGGGGTACGAGGCGTTGCAGACGGCGCTGGGGATGCCGCCCGGCGACGTCATCACGCTGGTGAAGGAGTCCGGGCTGCGCGGGCGAGGTGGCGCCGGGTTCCCGACGGGCCAGAAGTGGTCGTTCATCCCCCAGGCCGAACCGGGTGGCGGCGGCCCCGGCGCCAAGCCGAAGTACCTGGTGGTCAATGCCGACGAGTCCGAACCCGGGACGTGCAAGGACGTTCCACTGATGATGGCCAATCCGCACGCCCTGATCGAGGGGGCCATCATCGCCGCGTACGCGATCCGCGCCAGGCATGCGTTCATCTACGTCCGCGGCGAGGTGATCCCCGTGCTGCGGCGCCTGCAGGGCGCCGTCGCCGAGGCCCGCGAGGCCGGGTACCTGGGGTCGGAGAGTCCGGCGGGCGTGGAGTTGGTGGTGCACGCGGGGGCGGGCGCCTACATCTGCGGTGAGGAGACCGCGCTGCTCGACTCGCTGGAGGGGCGCCGCGGCCAGCCGCGGTTGCGTCCGCCGTTCCCGGCGGTCGCGGGGCTCTACGCCTGCCCCACGGTGGTGAACAACGTCGAGTCGATCGCCAGCGTGCCTGCGGTGATCCGCGGCGGCGTCGACTGGTTCACGTCGATGGGCTCGGAGAAGTCGCCGGGCTTCACGCTCTACTCGCTGTCCGGGCACGTCACCCGACCCGGGCAGTACGAGGCGCCGTTGGGCATCACGTTGCGCGAACTGCTGGACTACGCCGGCGGCGTGCGGGCGGGCCACGAGCTGAAGTTCTGGACGCCGGGCGGGTCGTCGACGCCGATGTTGACCGCCGAGCACCTGGACGTGCCGCTGGACTACGAGAACATGGCCAGGGTCGGTTCGATGTTGGGGACCAAGGCATTGCAGATCTTCGACGAGACGACGTGCGTGGTGCGCGCGGTGCGCCGGTGGACGCAGTTCTACGCCCACGAGTCGTGTGGCAAGTGCACGCCGTGCCGCGAGGGCACGTACTGGCTGGCGCAGATCTACGCCCGGCTGGAGGCCGGCGACGCCGACGAGGCCGACGTCGACACGCTGCTCGACATCTCCGACTCGATCTTCGGCAAGTCGTTCTGCGCGCTCGGCGACGGTGCCGCCAGCCCGATCCTGTCGTCGATCAAGCACTTTCGCGACGAGTACCTCGCCCACCTCGGTGGTGGGTGTCCGTTCGATCCGCACGCCGCCACGGTGTTCGCCACCGTGTCCACCACCAAGGGAGCCGCGGTATGAGCGCGAGCAGACACGGATGTCCGCATCGTCCGGCCACGACGTGTGCATTTGCGTCTGCTCGCGGCGGGAAGGGGACGCACCGATGACGCTGGCCGAACCCAGCAAGCCCCACACCGACGTCGAGATGGTGTCGCTCGTCATCGACGACCATCGGATCAGCGTGCCCAAGGGGACGTTGGTGATCCGGGCAGCGGAGCTGATGGGGATCCAGATTCCGCGGTTCTGCGATCATCCGCTGCTCGACCCGGTGGGCGCGTGCCGACAGTGCCTGGTCGAGGTCGAGGGGCAGCGCAAGCCCTTGGCGTCGTGCACCACCACGGTCACGCCCGACATGGTGGTCCGAACCCAGCTGGTGTCCGAGGTCGCCGACCGCGCGCAACACGGCGTGATGGAACTGCTGCTGATCAACCATCCGCTGGACTGCCCAATATGCGACAAGGGCGGTGAGTGCCCGCTGCAGAACCAGGCGATGTCCAACGGCCGGGCCGACACCCGCTTCACCGACGTCAAGCGCACCTATCCCAAGCCCATCAACCTGTCGGCGCAGGTGCTGCTGGACCGCGAGCGCTGCGTGCTGTGTGCGCGCTGCACCAGGTTCTCGAATCAGATCGCCGGCGACCCGTTCATCGAATTGCTGGAGCGGGGCGCCCTGCAGCAGGTCGGCATCGCCGACGACGCGCCGTTCGACTCGTACTTCTCCGGCAACACCGTGCAGATCTGCCCCGTGGGTGCGCTGACGGGCACGGCCTACCGGTTCCGGGCCAGACCCTTCGACCTGGTGTCGTCCCCGAGCGTGTGCGAACACTGCGCATCGGGGTGTGCCCAGCGCACCGATCACCGGCGCGGCACGGTGTTGCGCCGCCTTGCGGGCGACGATCCCGAGGTCAACGAGGAGTGGAACTGCGACAAGGGCCGGTGGGCGTTCACGTACGCCAGGTCGCGGGACCGGGTCACGACGCCGCTGGTCCGTACCGCCGACGGTGGTCAGCGGCCGGCGTCGTGGTCGGAGGCCGTCGCGATCGCGGTCCGTGGTCTCGAGTCGGCCGGTGCGCGCACCGGGGTGCTGGTCGGTGGGCGGGTGACGCTGGAGGACGCCTACGCGTATGCGAAGTTCGCACGAATCGTGTTGGGCACCAACGACGTCGACTTCCGCAGCCGCGCGCACTCCGCCGAGGAGAGCGCATTCCTGGCCGCCGCGGTCGCGGGCCGCACGATGGCCGTCACGTATGCCGACCTGGAGTCCGCACCCGCGGTGCTGCTGGTCGGGTTCGAGCCCGAGGAGGAGTCGCCGATCGTCTTCCTGCGGCTGCGCAAGGCAGTCCGCAAGCGCGGGTTGGCGGTCACGGCGGTGGCCCCGTTCGCCAGCCGCGGTCTGCGCAAGCTCGGCGCCAGCCTGATCGCCACTGCACCGGGCGGGGAGGCCGCCGCCCTCGACGGCCTCACCGAGTTGCCCGCGGGCACCGTGATCCTGGCGGGCGAACGGCTCGCGACGGCGACGGGCGCCTACTCCGCGGTGCTGCGGTTGGCGCGGCGCTGCCACGCCCGCATCGGGTGGGTGCCACGCCGGGCAGGTGAGCGCGGCGCACTGGAGGCCGGGGCGCTGCCCACGCTGCTGCC
>NZ_JBYVYK010000064.1:0-27008 GCF_058148405.1 Mycobacterium sp. DHQP2018-32-09
CCCAGGCTCATCACGCCCGCCGAGACTGGGCCGCCGGAGGGCACACCAACGTCGATGACATGTGTTTGGCGTGTGGGTGTGACAACCGGTTGGTCGCCGAGGGGCAGTGGCGCACCCGCCTCACCGACACCGGTGAGGTGGAATGGTTGCCGCCGCCGCACCTGGATCACGGGCAAGCCCGGGTCAACCACTACCACCACCCCGACCGGATCCGGGTGGCACCCGAGCACGCCTTCACCCCACCCGAACCCGAAGACCACCCCGGACCACGCCCGAACTGGTCACCCGATGACCCGTGGGCACCCACCGGCGACCAGCGGGGCCGGCTGAAACACCCGCCCCCGGCCAGGGTCGAGGACCCCTGGGCGCCCGACCCCCCGACACCGGCAGCCACCCCCGACCCCACCACCCCAGGCGGACCCGAACCACCCCACGACACCGCGGTCTGACACCGCCCCGCCCATCCGTCGCAGCAGGAGCGTTGGACGACGGCACGTCGCTATGGTTGACGGGTGACCGGGGCCAACCCGAACGAGGTGAGCCCGAACGGGGCCACCGCGAATGGGGCAGACGCGAACGGGGCAGACGCGAACGGGGCCATCGCGAATGGGGCTGCCGCGTGAACGGGGCTGCTGCGTGAACCGGGCCTACGCGTGCCGGGCCTACGCGTACCGGGCCTACGCGTACCGGGCCCTCGTGAACCGCGCCTACGCGTACCGGGCCCTCGTGAACCGCGCCTACGCGTACCGGGCTTACGCGTACCGGCCCAACGCGAACCGGGCCAGCGTGAACCGGGTCGCCGCGTGAACCTCGAGGAACTGCGGTGGTTCGTCGTGCTCGCCGAGACCCAGCACGTGACCGATGCGGCAGCCGAACTCGGGATCAGCCAGCCGACGCTGTCCAGGGCGCTGGCACGCATCGAGGAGCAGGCCGGCGCGCCGCTGTTCGACCGCGTGAACCGCAGACTGCGGCTCAACGACTACGGCCGCATCATGGCCGAACACGCCCGCCGTGCGCTCGCCGAGATGCAGACCGCGCGCGAGCACATCGCCGGCCTGCGCAACCCCGACACCGGCCGCGTGCGGCTGGCGTTCCTGCACTCCCTGGCCAACTGGTATGTGCCCGAACAACTCCGGCGCTTCCGCGACAGCGCGCCCGGCATCCGCTTCGACCTGTTCCAGGGGCCGGCGCACGAACTCACCGACCGGGTGCGTCGCGGCGACTCCGACGTCGCCATCACCTCGCCGCGCCCCACGGGTTTCGGGTGGCACCGGCTCTACGCCGAGCGGCTATGCCTGGCGGTGCCCCGCGGGCACGCGTTGGCCACACGCGCCCGGGTGGGCTTGGCCGCCGCGGCCGCCGAACCCTTCGTGGCGCTCGAGGAGCCCTTCGGATTGCGCCAGCTCACCGACGCCCTGTGGGCCGACGAGGGCATCGAGCCCAGCATCGTCTTCGAGGCCACCGAGATCCCCACCATGGAGGGCCTGGTGGCCGCGGGCTTCGGCGTGGCCGTGGTCCCCGTGCCCCGCGAGGGCGCCGGCGGCGACGCCAAGGTGGTGCACGTCCCACTGTCCAACGCCGCCGCCAAGCGTGAGGTCGGTCTGGTGTGGGACCTGGACCGCGTCATGGCGCCGCCCACCGAGCGTTTCGTGGATTTCCTCGCGCGCGACGCGGAGACACGGCGTCACGAGCGGCAGTGATACGTCACACGCATGACTGCGAGGCATCTCATGTATTGGACACATGTACCGCGCGGTCCTACGGTCGTCCCAGTGACCATCGACCATTCCCTCGAGCGCACCTGGACCGGACATGACCGCGGCTCCGCCGCCTATGGTCGGCTGCTGGCCGCGTTGTTCTGCGCCGGGGTGGCGACGTTCGCGCAGCTGTACTCTCCGCAGGCCGTCCTGCCGCTGATCTCCGCGGACCTCGGCGTCGGTGCAGCCGACGCCGCTCTGACCATCTCGGCCTCCACGGTGGGCCTGGCGCTCGGCGTCATCCCCTGGTCGTCGCTGGCGGACCGGATCGGCCGCGTCAAGGCGATCTCGCTGTCGGTGACCATCGCGACCGCGGTGGGCCTCGCGGTCCCGTTCGCCCCGTCCTACGACCTGCTGCTCCTCGGACGGTTCGTCGAAGGGTTGATGGTGGGCGGCGTGCCCGCCATCGCCGTCGCCTACCTCACCGAGGAGATCAACCGCTCGCACGCCGCCCGCGCCGCAGGCACGTTCGTTGCGGGCACCACCATCGGCGGGCTGCTCGGCCGCCTGGTCGCCAGCCCCGTCGCCGAGTTCGCCGGCTGGCGCATCGGCGTCTTCACCGTCGCCGTGGTCTGCGGCATGGCGGCATTCGGCTTCGTGAAACTCGCGCCGGCGCCCCAAGGGTTCACGCCGGCGTCGCGCCGCGGGGACAATCCCGAGGGCAGCCTGCTGCACCGCCTGTCGGCCAACCTCCGGACGCCGCGTCAGCTGGCCCTGTTCGCGCAGGCGTTCCTGCTCATGGGTGGCTTCGTGGCGCTCTACAACTTCCTCGCCTTCCGGCTGACCGCCGCGCCGTTCGACCTGCCGCCCGCCCTCGTCAGCCTGGTGTTCCTGGCCTACCTCGCCGGTACCTGGGCGTCATCGCGCGCCGGTGCCGAGAGCACCCGCTTCGGCCGCAAGCGGGTGCTGCTGGCGTCGATCGCCGTCATGGCAGTCGGTGTGGCAACGACGTTGAGCGACAACGTGATCGCCGTACTCGCCGGCCTGGTCATCGCCACGGCCGGGTTCTTCGGCGCGCACTCCGTGGCGTCGGGATGGACGGGGCAGTCCGCGCCCATCGGCAAGGCGCAGGCCTCGTCGCTGTACAACCTCTTCTACTACGGCGGCTCGAGCGCCATCGGATGGTTCGGCGGCGTCGCCTTCGACGCCAAGGGCTGGACCGCCGTGGCCACCACCATCCTGGGGTTGGTAGCGGTCGCCGCGATCATCGCCGCGGTGGCGCTGCCCGACGGCCGCCGCGCAACCGTCAGCGCAGGCTGACGGCGAGCACACCGTCAGCGCAGGCTGACGACAAACGCACCGTCAGCGCAGGCTGACGACAAACGCACCGTCAGCGCAGGCTGACGACGGCCACACCGTCAGCGCAGGCTGACGACGGCCACACCGTCAGCGCAGGCTGACGACGGCCACACCGTCAGCGCAGGCTGACGACGACCTTGCCGACGGCCGTCCTGTCCTCCAGCGACGCGATGGCGTCGGCCGCCCGCTCCATCGGGTAGACCACCGGTTCCGGCGCCACCACCAGACCCGCGGCCAGCAGCGGCTCCAGCTCCGCCCACTGCTCGGCGAGATAGCCGGGATGCGTGGCCGCCCACGCGCCCCAGCCCACACCCACGGCGTCGACGTTGTTGAGCAGCAGGCGATTCACCTTGACCGTCGGGATGTCACCGCCGGTGAACCCGATCACCAGTAACCGCCCACCCGGCGCCAGCGACCGCAGCGAGTCGGTGAACCGGTCACCGCCCACGGGATCGACCACGACGTCGACCCCGCGGCCACCCGTGAGTTCGCGCACCGAGTCCTTGAACCCCTCGGCCAGCACGACGTCGGTGGCGCCTGCGGCGCGGGCCGCCGCGGCCTTGTCCTCCGTGCTGACCACGGCGATGAGACGCGAGGCGCCCCACGCCGCGGCCAGCCGCAACGTCGACGTCCCGATGCCGCCCGCGGCGCCGTGCACCAGCAGCGTCTCGCCGGGCAGCAGCCTGCCGCGGGTCCGCAGCGCGCAGTGCACGGTCAGATCGTTGAACAGCAGTCCCGCGCCGGCCTCGAACGACACGGCGTCCGGCAGCGCGAACACCCGATCCGCGGGGACCACCACGACCTCGGCCATCGCACCCGACAGCAGGGTCAGTGCCGCCACCCGGTCTCCGGCCCGCACGTGCGCGTCGGCGGGGGCGCTGCGCACCACACCCGCCAGTTCGGCGCCGGGGACGTACGGCAACTCGGGCCGATGCTGGTAGAGGCCGCGCGTCTGCAGTGCATCCGGGAAGGCGACGCCCGCGGCATGGACGTCGATGACCACCCCCGACTCGCCGGGTTCGGGCTGGGGCGGTTCGGGGACCTCCACCAACTCCGCAGCTCGTGGACCGTCCAGTCGGGCTACCCGTATCGCGCGCATGGCACCCCATTTAACATCCCGGGGTGATCGACGCGCGTGCCGCAGTCTTGCTCGAACCCGGTACCGACCCCCGGTTGACCGACGTCACCGTCCGCGAACCCCGCGGTGACGAGGTGCTCGTCCGCATCGCCGCCGTCGGCATCTGCCACACCGACGTCAGCATGGCCAAGCGCTGGCGTGCCGATCGGCTGCCCATGACGTTCGGCCACGAGGGCGCCGGCACCGTCGTCGCCGTGGGCCCGGACGCGGCTGCCCGAGAGGGCGACGCCGTCGTGCTCACGTTCGCCAGCTGCGGTCGGTGCCCGACGTGCGCGTCCGGTGCACCCGCCTACTGCGACGCCGCGACGGCGCTGAACCTGCTCGGCGACGGGGGAGTCGACGCCGCGGCGGTGACCCGTGACGGCCACCCGATCGGCGGCGGCTTCTTCGGACAGTCCAGCTTCGCGACACACGCGCTGGCGCGACCGGCCAACACGGTCGTCCTCACCGAGCCCATCGCACCCGCGCTGGCGGCTCCGTTGGCGTGCAGCGTGCAGACCGGTGTCGGCACCGTGCTCACCGCGCTGGCCGTCGGACCCGATGACCATCTCGTCGTGTTCGGGGCGGGCGGCGTCGGGCTCTCGGCCGTCATGGGCGGCCGCATCGCCGGCGCACGCAGCATCGTCGCCGTCGATCCCATCGCCGAGCGGCGTCGCCTGGCGCTGGACCTGGGCGCCACCGCCGCAGTGGATCCCGCCGACGGCGACGTGGCCGCCGCCGTGCGCGACGCGACGGGAGGCGGTGCCACCGCCGCCGTCGACACCACCGCGGTACCCGACGTGATCACCACCGCGCTGACGGTGCTGCGCGCCCAGGGCGCCTTGGCGCTCGTCGGGCTGGGCGCGCTGACCGCGCCGCTGCCGGTGGGGTTGATCATGGCGCGGGGACTACGGGTGCGCGGCGTCGTCGAAGGCGACAGCGTGCCGCACGCGTTCATCCCCCGACTGGTGGGGCTGTGGCGGCGCGGCGAGCTGCCGTTGGAGCGGCTCGTCACCACGTTCGACTTCGACGACTTCGCCGACGCCTGGACCGCGGCCACGTCCGGTGCGGTGGTCAAACCGGTCGTCGTGGTGCCGGACTGAACGCCGCACGGCCCCCGGCGAGGTCGTCGGGGGCCGTGCAGACAGGTAATTGGGGATCAGGCGGCGTCGGACTTCTTGGCGTCCCCGGTTTTGGCCGAGCTGGTCTTCTCCGACCCGGTCTTCTCGGACCCGGTCTTCTCGGACCCGGTCTTCTCGGACCCGGTCTTCTCGGAGCCGGCGTCCTTGGCCGTGCCGGACTCGCTCTTCGTCGTGGCGGGCTTCGACGTGGGCTTCGAGGACGTGGGGGACCCGGCGTCCTTCTGCGAATCCTTGGTGGTGCCCGTGTCCTTGCCGGCGTCCTTGGTGGCGGATCCGGTGACCCCCGTGGACCCCGTGGCAGGCTCGGTCGTCGCGCCCTCGGCGGTGCCGGACGTGGTGTGGCCGGTGGTCTCGTCGGTCGGCTGCGCGGTGGCGACCTCGAGTGCGGCCCGTTCGGTGGCGGTGGTGCCGTCGTGCGCGGTGCCCAGGGTCTTGTCGAAGGCGTCGAGCTGATCCTTGAAGTCCTGCTGGACGTCGACCTTCTGCGGCGCCGCCGAGAGCGCGACCGGCTGCGACGCCTGCGGCGCGGCAAGAACGTTGGCGCCGGCGCCTGGTCCCAGCGCGGTGGCGGCCGGGAGGATGCCGAGTGCGCGCAGGTCGTCGCCAATGATCTTCGCGGGCAGGTTAACGATGTTGGTGACGGCCGTCGTCACGCTGGTGAACGCCGCCGAGATCTGCTTGGTGAACTCGGCGGAGTTGAACACGCCCGTGGTGAGGCCCTTGAAGATCTCCTGGTAGGCCAGGTTGGTCGGCGTGACCCAGTTGGTGAGCTGGCCGACGGTCTGCACCACGGTCCAGGCGTTCTGGAACGGCAGGGTCGCGATGTTCACCGGATCGCCAGGCGTGGCTGCCGAGGCCGAGACGGCCGACGCGGTCACCGCGGAACCCAGGGCGCTCTGGGCGGCTGCGGGGGCCTGCGCCGCCGCGGGCGTGGCGCTCGGCAACACGATGCCGAGCGCGCGCAGATCGTCGCCGAGGATCTTGGCGGGCAGGTTGACGATGTTGGTCAGCGCGGTGCCGACGCTGGTGAAGGCGGCGGTGATCTGCTTGGTGAACTCGGCGGAGTTGAACACCCCGGTGGTGAGGCCCTTGAAGACCTCGGCGTAGGCGAGGTTGGCGGGGGTGACCCAGTTGGTCAGCTGACCGACGGTGACGGCGATGGTCCAGAGGTTCTGGAACGGCAGGGTCGCGACGTTCACGGGGTCACCCGGGGTGGCAGCCGCCGCGGCCGCTGCAGAGCCGACGGCTGCCAGGGCGACCGGTGCCTGGGCCGCCGCCATCGGAGCGCCGGCTGCGGGCGCGTTGAACCCGAGCACCGCGAGGTCGGTGGCGAGGATCTTGGCGGGCAGGTTGACGATGTTCGTCACCGCGGTGCCGACGCTGGTGAAGGCCGCGGTGATCTGCTTGGTGAACTCGGCGGAGTTGAACACCCCGGTGGTGAGGCCCTTGAAGACCTCGGCGTAGGCGAGGTTGGCGGGGGTGACCCAGTTGGTCAGCTGGCCGACGGTCTGCACGATGGTCCAGGCGTTCTGCAACGGCAGCGTGGCGACGGTGAACGGATCGGCGGCTGCCGTCAACTCGTAGCTGCGTGAGACGACCGGCAGGTTCGTCGCCTCCATGGTGGCCGTGGCGGCGACCGAAGGCGTCACGGCACCCGACGCCGCGACGACGCACAGGGTGCACGCCGCGGCAGTCAACGAAGTGGACTTACTGATGATCAACGCAACCCCCGGGGCTCGTTCGGCGAGAAATCGACACGCAGAAACTAGCCGAGCCCGCGGGGTGCCACTAGCCGCGTTCGCGTGCCGGCGAGCGCGCTGACCACCGGGTTCGTCGTCGACCAGGGCATTGCCCCACCCGGACACGTGGCGGTCGCCAAGAATTCATCGGTGCGACGCCAAAGCCGTTGCGGTGGCTGTGAACTCGCTGTGTGAACGGGTGGTGTCCACCCGCCCGGCCGGCGGGTTGCCAGATGGTCTCGACAGGCGTCAAATCAGGCTCGATACACTTTTCGGGCCGCGGCGACGAGGCCGGGGTAGATCGGAGCACCATGCCCACTCGATCAGGGCCCACTCGATCAGGGCCCACACGATCAGGGTCCACTCGATCAGCGTCCATTCGATCGGCGCGCCGGCTGCGCCCGTACGCTCCCGTCGCCGCCATGCCCGCGGGTCGCACCGTGGTGGTTCGTGCCTCCGACGGGACGCCGTTGCACGCCGAGGTGTTCGGGCCCGACGACGGCTACCCGATCGTGCTGGCGCACGGCATCACGTGTGCCCTCCGGGTGTGGGCGAACCAGATCAACGATCTCTCCCGCGACTTCCGGGTGATCGCCTACGACCATCGCGGGCACGGCCGCAGCGGGGTGCCCGCCCGGCACCGGTACAGCCTGGACTTCCTGGCCGCCGACCTCGACGCGGTGCTCGACGCGACCCTGGCACCCGGTGAGCGCGCCGTCGTCGCGGGCCACTCGATGGGCGGCATCGCGATCCAGGCGTGGTCGCACCGCTATCCCGAACGGGTGCGGCAGTGCATCGACGGTGCGGCGCTGATCAATACGACGTCCGGTGAGATCCTGCGGCACGTGCGGTTCATGTCCGTGCCGGAGTCGCTGGCGATGGGGCGGGTGCGTGCGGCGGGACTGCTGCTCAAGCGCCTGGGGTCGGTGCCGCTGGTGCCGGGGTCGACCACGCAGAGCCGGCGGTTGGTCTCGACGCTGGCCGTGGGCCGCGACGCCGATCCCGCGATCGCCGACTTCGTGTTCGAACTGTTCGCCGAAACCCCGCCGACCGGTCGCGGCGGGTGGGCGCGGGTGCTGGTCGACGGCATGGGCTCACGTCACATCGGGCTGTCCCACCTGGTGGTACCGACCCTCGTGATCGGCAGCCGCGACGACCGGTTGCTGCCCGTGGTCGCGTCGCGCCGCATCGCCGAGGCGGCACCGAACCTGACGGAGTTCGTCGAGCTGTCCGGCGGGCACTGCGCCATCCTGGAATGCCCCGACGAGGTCAACGCCCAACTGCGCACCCTGATCGACGGGGTGCGACGAACCCGCCTCACCTCGTAGCGGCGCTGCCCGCGGCCGCCAGGTGCCCGCGTACCTCGGCGGCGGCGCGCATGCCGGAACGCACGGCGCCCTCGAGGAATCCGGTCCACACGTCGGCCGTCTCGGTGCCCGCCCAGAACACGTTGCCGACGGGTTGACGCAGCAGGGCGCCGTACCGGGTCCAACCGCCGGGTGCCACCGCCGCGGTCGGCCCGCCCGCCGCGAACTCCTCGGCACCCCAACGATGATCGACGTAGTCCACCGGTTCGAGCGCCTTGGGCCCGAACAGTTCGGCGAAGCAGGCCAGCGCGCGCTCGCGCCGCTGGTCGGCGGGCAGCGGGTCGAACGTGCGCGCATCGGTGAAGCCGAGCAGCACGCCGGGGCCGGAGGAGGGGCTGGTGTCGAACGTGATGAACACCGGGCCCGAGTCCGACAGCGCCTGGCCGGACAGCCCGGCGGCGCGCCAGAACGGCGTCTCGTAGGCGGCGTACGCCTTGCCGAGGTGTCCCTGGGGCCACAGCTCGGTCAGTCGGGTGAACCCCGGGGGCAGCGCGGGCGCCATCTCGATCCCGCGGCGATGTTCCGGGGCGACCGCGACGACGACCGCGCGTGCGGGCGTGGCCCCGCTGCGGGTGTGCACCACGACGCCCCCGTCGCCGTTCTCGATGCGCACGACGGGGTCGCCGAGCCGGACGCGGTCGCCGAGTGCGGCTGCCATCCGCTGCGCGATCTGCGCCGTGCCGCCGGGGAAGTGGTCTTGTTGTGCGCCGCCGTCCACGTCGAGCAGGGGCCCGAGGCCGCCCGCGGCCTTGACGTAGCGCACGGCGTGCAGCATGGACACGGCGTCGGGTTCGCAGCCCCACGTCACGCGCGCCACGAGCGCCATCAGGTCCCGCGTGGAGGCGCGCGCCCGCACCGACCGCAGCCAGCCGCCCAGCGTCATGGCGTCCAGGCGCGCCGCGTCCGGACCCGCCCACGGCTGCGTCACCGGGACGCGGCGGCTCAACCCCTCGAACTGCCACTGCACGCGCGACACGTCGAGCAACTCCAGCAGCGAGAGCGTGGGGATGGTGCCGCCGTAGCGCCGCACGCTGCCGCGCCACCGGATCAGGTTCTTGCCCGTGGCGTAGGTCGGCGCGGTGGGACAGCCCAGTTCGGCGGCCAGCGCGAGCACCGCGGGTTGGGTGGGGCCCACGAACGTGCCGCCGAGGTCGACGGGCACACCCGCGACGGTGCCGCCGTGCGACCGGCCTCCGACGCGATCGCGTCCCTCGAGCACCAGGACGTCGACTCCGCGCCGGAGCAGTTCGCGCGCCGTCGTCAACCCGGCGAACCCGGCTCCCACCACCACCACGTCGGTCATGGGTCCAGTCTGGCGAATCGCCGCCCGGCTGCGCGAGTGCGCACATTAAGGTGCGGGGGTGCAGGTCTCAACGGCGTTGTTCGGGCCGACGGATGCGATCGAGCGGGCGCACGCCCTGCGGGACGCGGGTGCCACCGGGGTGTTCACCTTCGAGGGCCCGCACGACGTGTTCGCGCCACTGACCCTGGCGTCGACGGTGGGCGGTCTGGATCTGCTCACCAACGTGGCGATCGCGTTCCCGCGCAATCCCATTCAACTCGCCCACCAGGCCATCGACCATCAGATCCTGTCGGGGGAGCGGTTCACGCTCGGGCTCGGCACCCAGATTCGCACCCAGGTGGAGAAGCGTTACGGGGCGTCGTTCGATCGACCGGTGGCCCGCATGACCGAGCTGGTGGCAGCGCTGCGGGCCATCTTCGCGACCTGGGCGACGGGGGAGCGGCTGGACTTCCGCGGCGAGTTCTACCGGCACACGCTGATGACGCCCACGTTCACGCCGAAGACCATGCCGCAGCGGTTGCCCCCGATCTACGTCGGGGCGTTGGGGCCCAAGCTCACCAGGGCCGTCGCCGAGGTCGCCGACGGCCTGCTGGTCATGCCGTTCGGCTCCAAGAAGTTCTTGCACGAGGTGACGCTGCGCCACGTCGCCGATGGGCTCGCCGCCGCCGGCCGAAGCCGTGACGACCTGGCCATCGTGCCCGAGATCATCGTGTCGGTGGCCACCGACGCCGACCCGGACCACACCGCGACGCGTGCGCTGCTGGCGTTCTACGGCTCCACACCCGCCTACCGGCCGGTCCTGGACGCGCACGGCTGGGGCGATCTGCAGCCCGAACTCAACGCGCTGTCCAAGCAGGGCCGCTGGGCCGAGATGGCCAGGCTCGTGGACGACGAGATGCTGCATACCATCGCCGCGTGCGGCAGCCCCGCCGAGGTGGCCGCCCACGTCGTCGACCGCGTCGCCGGGGTCGCCGACCGGGTGTGCATCTACCAGCCGGGACCCATCGACGTCGAGGCGCTGGCGCAGATCGTCGACGCGCTGCCGACGTGACCGCCTAGGGTGGGAAGCGAATCTGAGGAGGTCCTCGTGGTTGATGCCGAGTCGTCCGACGAGTTCGTCGACGTGCTGATCGTCGGTGCCGGAATCTCCGGGATCGGGGCCGCCTATCGGATCGCCGAGCGCAATCCGCAGCTGAGCTACCTGATCCTGGAACGCCGCGCGCGCATCGGCGGGACGTGGGACCTGTTCCGCTACCCGGGGATCCGCTCGGACAGCGACATCTTCACGCTGAGCTTCCCGTTCCAGCCGTGGACCAGGCGGGAGAACGTGGCCGACGGTGCCGACATCCGCGACTACCTGGAGGACACCGCACGCCGGCACGGGATCGCCGACCACGTCCGGTTCGGCACGCACGTCACGGCCGCCGAATGGGATTCGACCACCGACACGTGGACGTTGCGGACCGAGGTCGCCGGTGAACCGCGAACGTTCCGCAGCCGCTTCCTGTTCTGCGGCACCGGCTACTACAGCTACGACGAGCCGCACTCCCCGGAGTTCGCCGGCATCGAGACGTTCACCGGGGAGGTGGTGCACCCGCAGTTCTGGCCGGAGGACCTCGACTACGCCGGCAAGCGCGTCGTGGTGATCGGCAGCGGCGCCACGGCCATCAGCCTGGTCCCGGCGCTGGCGCAGCGCGCCGCCCACGTCACCATGCTGCAGCGCTCGCCCACCTACATGATGTCGATGGCGCGCATCGATCCGATGGTCGACGCCATCCGCAGGCTGTTGCCGCGCCGCCTCTCTCACGCCGTGGTGCGGTTCCGCAACGCGATGTTCCACGTGCTGACGTACTTCATGTTCCGCAAGCTGCCCCGGTTCGGGCGATGGCTCATCCGCAACCGCACCGTCGCCGCACTGCCCAAGGGCTACGACGTCGACGTGCACTTCAAGCCCCGCTACGACCCGTGGGACCAACGCATGTGCCTGGTCCTCGACCACGACCTGTTCGACCACGTCGGCAGCGGTCGTGCCGAGGTGGTCACCGATCACGTCGACCACTTCGACGCCACCGGGATCGTGCTGCGTTCGGGGGCGCATCTGGACGCCGACGTCGTGGTGACGGCGACGGGCTTGCAGCTGCAGGCACTGGGCGGCATCGCGATCGTCGTCGACGGCGAGCAGGTCGACGTCACCGACAGGTTCGTCTACAAGGAGTACCTGCTCGAGGACGTACCGAACATGGCGTGGTGCATCGGCTACACGAACGCGTCGTGGACGTTGCGCGCCGACATGACGGCACGCGCGTTCGCGCGTCTGCTGGCCTATCTCACCGAACACGGCTACACGCATGCCTATCCGCATCTGGGCAGCGCGCCGATCACCGAGAAGGCCATGTGGGACCTCGAGGCCGGTTACATCAAGCGAGCGCCGCACGCGCTGCCGCGGTCGGGCACCAAGCGGCCGTGGCACGTGCGGCACAACTACGTGCTCGACGTCGTCGACCACCGCTTCGACCGCATCGAGGAGTCGATGGTGTTCGGCCGGGTGCCCACCCCGGCCCCGGGCACGCGGACCGCGGCGAACCCGGTGGCTCGCGCGGGGTCGGCCCCCTAGCCAGGGTCAGTCCGTCAGCCGAACCCGCACCACCTCGGCGAGCCGACCGTCGGGTCCGGGCTGCTCGAAGACCACGTCGGCATCGCGTCCGGTGGTGTGCAGCACCGCGATGGTGTTGCCGAACAGCGGGCCGCTGAGGTTGCGCCAGTCGATGGGCGGCTGCGGCATGCCACGGTGGCGCAGCCAACGACGGGTGAGGCGGCCCGCCCACCCCGACCAGCCCAGCGTGAACACGGGTTTGACGTACCACGGCACGTAGTTGTGCACGGGTGAGCACACCAGCTGGTGGACGCGCGCCGGGCTGCCCTCGGGCAGGTCCACGCGCGCGGCGTAGCTGTGGTGGACGTCGCCCGACAGTACGGTGACGGTGGCGGGTCCCGGCGTGGGCCTGGTCGCCGTGTCGACGATCAGATCGGTCAGCTTCACGAACGAGTCGAAGAACGCCGCCCAGTGCTCCAGGTCGGCGGTCTGGCGGATCCATTCCGCGGCGCGCCCGCGCAGCCCGTCGCGGGCGGCGGCCGCCTCGTTCACGGTCTGCAGGTCGCCGATCGCGGGAGGCAGCAGCCACGGCAGCGACGAACCGATGACGAGGTGGTCGAGGTCGGCCAGCCCGTCGGCGACCTGCTCGCGCAGCCACGTGAACTCACGGTCGCCCAACATCTTTCGAGCGCCGCCGTCGAGGATCCGCGCATTGCGGGAGTCCACCATGATGAGTCTGCTGCGGCCCAGGTCCCACCGGTAGCTGAAGCGCAGCCCCTTCTCGCCGTCGACCTCGCTGTCGGCGCGGTCGGCGACGTCGACCAGCAGCGGCCAGACGTCCCCGTCGGCGTCGAGCACCGCGCGGTAGTCCTCGTCGGCGGACACCTGGGTGGGGCTGAGGTTGCCCAGATGCTGATACACCCAGTAGGACGCCAGACCCGCCCGAATCCGGTCGCGCCACCACGGCTTTCGGTTCACCTCGGCACGCCAGGCCGCAGAGGTGTTCCAGTCGTCGCGAATGTCGTGGTCGTCGAAGATCATCGCGGTGGGCAACGTCGACATGATCCAGCGGATCTCCGGATCGCCCCACGTGTGCCGGTACAACCCTTCGTACTCGGCGAAGCTCACCACCTCGTCGGGGGGTCGGCGCTTCGACGTCCGGCGCCCTGCGAGATGGCGCCTGGCCTCGGGCGTCAGTTCGTCGGCGTAGACCTGATCACCGAGCAGGATCAGCGCGTCCGGGCGGTCTGCGACCGGCAGCCCCCGCAATCGGTCGGCGTATCCGTCGAGTGCGTCGTGGCCGAGCTTGGCGTCCAGCGCGTGGTCGCCCGTCTTGGGGTAGCGACACGACCCGAACACGATCCGCAGCGTGTCCGGGCTGTGCGGATCGCGCGTGGCGATCACACTCGGCGGGAACGTGGAATCCGCGGGCGGCCAGACGCGTTCGCCGTCGACGTGCACCTCGTATTCGGTGACCGACTTGGGTGAAAGACCGGTCACGGGCACCAGCGCGTAGTGGAATCCCTGGACCTCGAAGGTGCGTGCGGAACACCCGAGTACCTCCACCGTCGCCGCCGTCTCGGTCTGCACCCACACCATGGCGGTGGTGTCGCCGACGTGGCGCAAGACGGGGCCGAGAACGAGGGTCACCGAGTCAGCTTAGGCCCGCGCCCCGACGTCGCTGCCGGACGCCTACTCCGCCACGGTGAGCCAGTCGGCGAAGCCGGACGGGTCGTGCCTGCCCAGCGCCCCGTGCTCGAACAGTCCCCAGCCCTGCGCGGTGGCGCCGCCCTCCGTGCACACCGCGCGACCGACGTGGTCGATGACGCCGAACCCCGACCTCGCGACGATGGCCGGGTCGGTCATGTCGTAGGTGCGGCGTTCGGTGAACTCGGCACCCTTCCACGTCCCGTGGATCCAGTCGGCGTCGCCGCCGTAGCCTCCGCCGACGTGGATGGGCACGGGCAGCTTGGACTCGACGTCGAAGCGCACGGGCGAGCCGTCGGCCGCGGTGGCGTCGATGGTCGCGCCGGTGGGGATGCGGGTGCCGGAGCGGTAGTGAATCCGTACGCGCGGCCAGCCCAGCTGCTCGACGCGGCCGTCCTTCCAGATTCGCGTGCAGTCGTTGAGCGACCGGAACCCGCTGGGCTCCTCCTGAATGATCAGCACGATGGCGAAGTCGTCGAACGCCATCGGGACGTAGAGCCACCACATGCCCTCGAACGGGGGATCGGCGGGCCGTCCGGGGGGTTCGCTCTCGCCGACCGGGCGGATGCCCCACGACCGGTCCCGCGAGCCGATCCACACCTCGGGGTCGACGGTGATCGTCTGCCCGTCGACGACGAGATGACCACTCCAGGAACCCAATTGAGCGAATCGCTGCGCGTCGAGGGTGACCCGGGTGCCGGTGCGCAACACGTGCCGCTGCTCCTGCACGACGTCGAACAGGCCCGTCCACACCAAGTCCGCGGCGATGCCCTCGGTCTCGTCGAGCACGATCCGCAGCCGATGCAGGGGCTCGTCCACCTCCACCCGGTAGCCCAGCACGTGCTGGTTGAGCCGGTCGGAATCGATGGCATCCGACAGGTGCACGGCCGTTTGTACGTCACCGCGCCGGACGAGCAGGAACGCATCCTTGACGCCCAGGTTGGGGTAGTACCCGATGCCGGTGATCACGAACACCTCGCCCGTGCGGTCGTGGGCGTTGAAGTAGGACCGGTCGTAGAAGTTGCGGTCCGACGAGCCCGGCCAGGCGATCGGCTGTGGCAGTTGGTGGACGGGGTATTCGTCCATGGGGCCGAGCATCAGGATTCTCCGATCAGGCGCTTGAGCAGGGAGAGGTGGTAGAAACTGGATTCGACGTCGTCGGGTGCGGGCATCTCCCCGAAGTGCACGCGGCGTGCGGTGGTGCGCATGAAGACACAGCACCAGATCACGGCGGAGTACACGTAGAACCAGCGGAGGTCCCCGAGGGTGACGCCGGTGAGTTCCTCGTAGGTGGCGCGAACGTCCTGCTCGCGCAGCACGTCGGGCAGTCCCGGCAGCCCGGCGAGTCCCGCCAACTCCTGGAACACCATGTGCGCGAAGATCATCCAGGCGACGTCGAGTTCGCGCGGGCCCACCGTCGCCATCTCCCAGTCCAGCACGGCGACGGGCGCGAAGTCCTCGTAGAGCACGTTGCCGATGCGTGCGTCGCCCCACGCCAGCACCGACTCGCCCGCGGCCACGTCGGCGGGGAAGTGCTCCTCGAGCCAGGCCAGGGCCCGCTCGACGGTCGCCGAGCGGCCGATGTCGGGCACCGCGAACTCGTACCACTGCCGCAGCCAGCCGAAGTGGCGCCTCAGCGGGGTGTCGCCGGGCGGGTCGCCGTCGAGCAGGAAGCCGAATCGGGTGGCGGCGTCGGGAATGGCGTGCAGCGCCGCCAAGACCCCGACGGTGGCGTCCTGCAGGTCGCGTCGCCGCTGCGCGGGTGCGTCGGCAAACCAGTTGCCGCCGAACGTGTACGGCATGACGTCGGGCGGCACGATGCCGTCGACGTGGTCCATGAGGAAGAACGGCGTGCCGAGCACGGTGCCGCTCTCGTCGATCCAGCGCACGGTGGGCACCGGCACGTCGGTGAGTTCGCCGACCTGTTGGATCACCTCGAACTGATGGTCCAGGCGGTAGGAGGAGAACACCGGGACGTCTTGGCTGGTCGGTGCGACGCGCGCGACCCACTTCTGCTCGACGGTCCTGTCCTCCTGGTCCCACCGCCCCGTGAGGACGATGGTCTCCGACGACATCCCGTTGGCGTCGATGCCGCTCTCCACCGTGACCGCGGGGGTCACGCCGCCGGGCATGACGCCGGCGAGCCACTGCGACAGGATCGCGGGCAGCGTGGTGACGTCGCGGGAGGCGCGTTGCAGGCGACTGACTTCTTCGACAGCCGGTTCATGGGCCACGGAGACACCTCTCCTCGAAATACGATACGGTGAGTAGCGTTATGAAAGCAGACCGGTCTCCCGATGACAAGGGTGCCTCGGCGGGCCCGTCTGCGGGTCGCCCCCGCGACCCACGCATCGACGCTGCCATATTGCGCGCCGCCGCGGACCTACTCGTCGAGATCGGCTACGCGAACCTGACCATGGCGGCCGTCGCCGAGCGCGCGGGCACCACCAAGACGGCGCTCTACCGCCGCTGGTCGAGCAAGGCCGACCTGGTCCACGAGGCGGCGTTTCCCGCCGCGCCCACCGCGCTGGACGCCCCGGAGGGTGACATCGCCAGCGACGTCGCTGCGATGATCGCCGCGGCCCGCGACGTGTTCGTCACGCCGGTGGTGCGGGCCGCGCTCCCCGGCCTGATCGCCGACATGGCCGCCGACGCCGATCTCAACGCCCGGGTGATGAGCCGCTTCGCCGGCCTGTTCGCGCTGGTGCGCAGCCGCCTCGCCCGTGCCATCGAGCGCGGCGAGGTGCACGCCGACGTCGATCCCGAGCGGCTGATCGAGATCGTCGGCGGGGCAACGATGTTGCGCCTGCTCCTGGCGCCCGAGCGCGACCTGGATCAGGCCTGGGTGGAGCAGACCACCGCGATCGTGGTGCACGGCGTGCGGGCGTGACCGTCAGGTGAGAGCGCCCAGCAGTTGGTTGAACGCCTCGGTCATCGAGGGATGCGTGTAGATCTCGTCGCGTAGCTGCGCGGCCGTGATGTCGTGGCGCATGGCCAAGGCCACCGTGTTGATCACCTCGTGGGAGTCGTAGGACAGCAGCGCGGCGCCGAGGATCAGATCGGTCTCGGCGTCCACCACCACCTTCATCAACCCCACGGGCTGGTGCACGATGCGCGCCCGCGGGACGGTGGCCATCTTCGCGACCGGCAGGGCGGCCACCTTGATCGGCCGGCCGCCGGCGCGCGCGTCGCGTTCGGTGAGTCCCACGCGCGACAGCGGTGGCGTCATGAACAGCGAGTAGGGCACCGCGCGCCGGTCGGTGGTGCTCCTGGTCCCGCTGCCGCCGAGCTGATCGGCGACGATGCGGTAGTCGTCGAGGGAGACGTAGGTGAACTGCGGGCCGCCGTTGACGTCGCCGACGGCGAACACGTGCGGCCGGCTGGTGCGCAGGTGTTCGTCGACCTCGATGGAACCGTCCGGGCGCGTGGCGATTCCGGCTCGGTCCAAGCCCAGGTCGGCGGTCACGGGATGCCTGCCCAGCGCCACCAGGATCGCGTCTCCCTCGACGGAGTCCGGCAGGCCGTCCACGACGTAGTGCACGGTGGGGCCGTCGACTGAGGTCACCTCGGCCGAGGTCAGCACGCGCACGCCGGCCTCGGCCAGCAGGGCGGTGGCCGCGGCGGCGACGTCGTCGTCCTCGCGGCCCAGCACCGCCTCGTGCCGTTCCAACACCGTCACCTCGGCGCCGTAGGCGGCGTACATGGCGGCGAACTCGAGACCCACGTAGCCGCCGCCCAGCACCACCAGACGGCGCGGCAGCGTCTCGGTGACCAGCAGGTCGGTACTGGTGACCGCGCGTGGGTTGCCCTGCAGCCCTTCGATGTCGGGCCACGTCGGCTCCGAGCCCGTACCGATGACGATCGTCGAACCGGTGACCGTCACGGCTCCGGTGGCGGTGCGCACCGAGACGGTGTGGGCGTCGACGAACGACGCGGTGCCGGTGAGGACGTCGACGGTGTCCAGGGTGTCCAGCATCGCGAAGTTCTGCCCGCGCAGCAGCGCGGTCAGTTCGGCGGTGGCGTGCACCGCGGCGGTGTAGACGCCCGGATCGGGTGCGGGGCCCGCCTCCTCGGCGGCGAACACCATGGACTTGGTGGGTACGCAGCCGACGTTGATGCACGTCCCGCCGTACATCTCCGCCGACCGTTCGATCATCACGACGCGCTTGCCCTGTTTGCCCATGGCCGCGGCAAGGGTCTTGCCGCCCTTGCCGAATCCGATGACCACCAGGTCGGCGTCGATCGCGGAGTCTGTCATGACGTGCACGCTAGCGGCTGCACTCGCCCCGGGACGAGGGAGTGGCCGCAGACCCCCGCTAGCGGTAACCGCGACGGGGGAGGCCGAGTGGGACCGTGGCGGCGGACGTGGGATCGATGGCGTCGTCGGGTTCGCGCTCGGCGGGGCGAGACGATCCGGGTGTCAGCGCACGAACGCGCTTGCGCTGTCGGCCAGGTCGAGCAGCGGCTGCGGCAGCGCACCCAGGGCCAGGGTGATCACCGCCGTCGAGGCCACCGTCGCCAGGCTGAGCCAACTCGGCACCACGACCCGGGGTCCGTCGTCGGGCGGATCGGTGAAGAACATCAGCACGATCACCCGCACGTAGAAGTACGCCGCGACGGCGCTGGCGCACACGCCGACGACGACGAGCGCCGTGGCGCCGCCCTCGGCGGCGGCCTTGAACACCGCGAACTTGCTGACGAAACCGCTCGTCAGGGGGATGCCGGCAAATGCGAGCAGGAACAGCGCGAACACCACGCCCACCAGCGGATGGCGCCGCCCCAGCCCGGCCCACCGCGACATGTCGGTCTCCTCGTCGCCGTCGGCCGTGCGGACCACGCTGACGACGGCGAAGGCGCCGAGGGTGCTGACACCGTATGCGGCCAGGTAGAACAGCGTGGCCGAGAGGCCGTTGCCGGTGAGCGCGACGACGCCGGTGAGGATGAACCCGGTGTGCGCCACCGACGAATACGCCAGCATGCGCTTGACGTCGGTCTGCGACACCGCGGTCACGGTGCCCACCACCATGGTCGCGATGGCCACCGCCCACATCGCCGGTCGCCAGTCGTCGGCGAGTCCGGGCAGCGCCACCGAGAAGATGCGCAGCGCCGCACCGAATGCCGCGATCTTCGTCGCCGCGGCCATGAACGCGGTGACCGGCGTGGGGGCACCCTGATAGACGTCCGGGATCCACGAGTGGAACGGCACCGCACCGACCTTGAACAGCACGCCCACGGCCAGCAACCCGACCCCCACCAGGGCCAGCGTGGTGTCACCGGCGTCACGGTCGACGGCGTCGGCGATGCCGCCGAGACTCAACCCGCCCGAATAGCCGTAGAGCAGCGCGGTGCCGTAGAGGAAGAACGCCGACGAGAACGCGCCCAGCAGGAAGTACTTCAGCGCAGCCTCCTGCGACAGCAGTCGCCGCCGCCGCGCCAGCCCGCACATCAGGTACAGGGGTAGCGAGAACACCTCCAGCGCAACGAACATCGTCAGCAGGTCCGCGGCGGCGCCGAACAGCATCATGCCGCCGAGGGCGAACAGCGTCAGCGGGAAGATCTCGGTTTGCGCCACCCCGGCCTTGGTGGCGAGCTTCTCGGCGACGCTGCCGGGGATGGCCGACGCCTGCGGGGTGAACGCGTCGAGGCCACCGGCGCCGGCCTCGGCGTCGACCTCTGCGGCGACGCGGCGCTGCGCGATCAGCAGCGTCCCCAGAAGACCGACGACCAGCAGCGTTCCCTGCAGGAAGAGGGCGGGCCGGTCGATGGCCACCGCCCCCATGACCGCGGTCTGCCCGGCCGAGGAGCCAAGGCCCACCCACACCTCGATCACTGCGACGAGCGCCGCCACCTGCGCGCCGACGGCGACGACCAGTTGGGCGGAGTAGCGCATGCTGCGGGAGAGGAACGCCTCCGCGAGCACGCCGAGGATCGCGGCGCCGAACACGATGAGCATGGGGGCGACGAGACCGTATTCGACGGTGGGCGGGGTGATGGTCACCGGCCGGCTCCTTCCGTGCGAGCACCGGCGGGGGATCCGGCGACGGCGGGCGTCGGGTCCTGCTGGCCGATGGTCGTCATCGTGTGGCCCACCGCCGGATCGATGACGTCCAGCGCGAGCTTGGGGTACACCCCGAGCACGAGCAGCAGCGCGATCAACGGTGCCACCACTGCCACCTCGCGCGGCACCAGGTCGCGCAGCGCCTCGTTGCCGGCACGCACCGGGCCGGTCATGATGCGCTGATATGCCCACAGCACGTAGACGGCCGACAGCACCAGCGCCAGCGCGGCGAACACCGCGAACACCGGGAAGTGCGTGAACGTGCCCACCAGCACCAGGAATTCGCTGATGAACGGCGCCAGCCCCGGTAGCGACAGCGTCGCAAGACCGGCGACCAGGAAGGTGCCTGCGAGCACGGGCGCCACCCGCTGCACGCCGCCGTAGTCGGCGATGACGCGACTACCCCTGCGCGACACCAGGAATCCCGCCACCAGGAACAGGGCCGCCGTGGAGATGCCGTGGTTGACCATGTACAGCGTGGAACCCGCCTGCCCCTGGCTGGTCATGACGAAGATGCCCAGGATGATGAAGCCGAAGTGGCTGATCGAGGTGTAGGAGATCAGCCGCATCAGGTCGGTCTGGCCGATGGCGACGACGGCCCCGAACACGATGCCGATGACGGCCAGCGTGATCACCAAGGGCCGGAACGTCATCGACGCGTCGGGGAACAGCTGCAGGCAGTAGCGCAGCATGCCGAACGTGCCCACCTTGTCGACCACCGCCATCATCAACACGGCCGTGGCGGGCGTGGCCTCGACCGCCGCGTCGGGCAGCCAGCGGTGGAACGGCCACAGCGGCGCCTTGACGGCGAAGGCGAACATGAAGCCCAGGAACAACGCGTTGGCCACCGCGGGGCCCAGCACGAACCGCCCGTCGGCCACCGCGTCGACGATCGCGCGGACGTCGAACGTGCCCGCCGCGAACGCATCGCTGCGCGCGGTGGCGACGTACAGCCCGATCACCGCGGCCAACATGATCAGACCGCCGAAGAGGTTGTACAGCAGGAACTTCACCGCCGCGGCCGATCGCCCCGCGCCGCCGAAACCACCGATGAGGAAATACATCGGGATCAGCATGGCCTCGAAGAACACGTAGAACAGCAGGACGTCGAGTGCGGTGAGCGAGATCAACACCATGCCCTCGACGGCCAGCGTCAGCGCGAGGTAGGTGTGGACCGACCGCGCCCTCTCACCGGCGTCGAACCAGCCGGCGACGATCAGCAGCGGCACCAGCACCGCGGTGAGCACCACCAGGGCCAGCGCGATGCCGTCGACACCCAGGACGTAGCCGGTCCCGAACGACGGGATCCACTCGTGGTCCTCGACGAACTGGTAGCGGGCACCGCCGGGTTCGAAGCGCACCGCCAGCAGCACCGCCACGGCCAACACGGCCAGCGACACCGCCAACGCGACGTACTTCGCGAGATTCCGCGCGGCCGACGGCAGCAGGATCACCGCGGCCGCGCCGACCATCGGTACCGCCCACAGGATCGTCAACCACGGGGTCGTCACCACACCCTCACCGCCAAGATCGCGGCCAGCACCAGGGCGGCGCCGGCGAGCATCGACAGCGCATAACTCCTGGCGAAACCGGTCTGTAGGCGGCGCAATCGGCGGGAGGCGCCGCCCACGGCCGCCCCGAGACCCCGGGACACGCCGTCGATGCCGTCGTCGTCGATCTCGACCAGGCCCGCGGTGAGCAGTTGCCCCGGGCGCATCAGGAACTCCTCGTTGAAGGCGTCGCCGTACAGGTCACGGCGCGCGGCGACGGTGAACGCCGACACGTCCTCCGGCGCGGTGCGCGGCACCGCCCTGGTGGCGTACGCGCGGTAGGCGACGCCGACCCCGACGGCCACCACCGCCATCGTGACGGTGGTCATCACCCAGGCCGGGATGCCGTGGTGGGGTTCGGCGGAGCCGACCACCGGTTCGAGCCAGGTCCCCAGGGTCCCGCCGATGGCCAGCAGCGCCCCCGCACCCACCGAGCCGATGGCCAGGACCACCATGGGTGCGGTCATGACGGCCGGCGACTCGTGGGGATGCGCGTCGGGGTGCCAACGCTTCTCGCCGAAGAACGTCAGCAACATCACCCGCGTCATGTAGAAGGCCGTGATACCCGCCCCGGCCAACGCCGCCCCGCCCAACACCACGCCGCCGAGACCGCCTGCGGCGAAGGCGGTCTCGATGATGGGGTCCTTCGAGAAGAAGCCCGACAGCGGTGGCACCCCGATGATCGCCAGGTAGCCGAGTCCGAAGGTGACGAACGTGATGGGCATGGCGGTGCGCAGCCCGCCGAAGCGGCGCATGTCGGTCTCGTCGTCCATGCCGTGCATCACCGACCCGGCTCCCAGGAACAGGCCGGCCTTGAAGAAGCCGTGGGTCAGCAGGTGCAGGATCGCCAACCCGTACCCGGCGGGCCCGAGGCCGGCGGCCAGCACCATGTAGCCGATCTGGGACATGGTCGACGCGGCGAGCGCCTTCTTGATGTCGTCCTTGGCGCAGCCGATGACCGCACCGAACAGCAACGTCACCGCGCCCACGACGGCGACGGCGGTGCGCGCGGCGGGCGCCAGGTCGAACAGCGGCCCCGAGCGCACGATGAGGTACACCCCGGCGGTGACCATGGTGGCGGCATGGATCAGCGCGGAGACGGGGGTGGGGCCCTCCATCGCGTCGCCCAGCCAGGACTGCAGCGGCACCTGCGCCGACTTGCCGCACGCGGCCAGCAGCAACAGCAGCCCGATGGCGGTCACCGCCGCCGTGGACATCTGCGGCGCCGCGGCGAACACCCCGGCGTAGGAGACGGTGCCGGTCTGGGTGAACATCACCATCAACGCCAACGCCAACCCGATGTCGCCGACGCGGTTGACCACGAACGCCTTCTTCGCCGCGGTCGCGGCCGACGGCTTGTGCGACCAGAATCCGATCAGCAGGTACGACGCCAACCCGACGCCCTCCCACCCGACGTAGAGGCCCAGGTAGTTGTCGGCCAGCACCAGCAGCAGCATGGCGGCGACGAACAGGTTCAGGTACGCGAAGAACCTGCGACGTTGCGGGTCGTCGCGCATGTAGCCGATCGAATAGACGTGGATCAGCGCGCCGACGCCGGTGATGAGCAGCACGAAGCACACGCTCAGCGCGTCCAGGTGCAGCCCGAAGTCGACCTGCAGCCGACCCACCGGGACCCAGGAGAACAGCGTCTGCGCCAGCACGCGGTCCGCCGGGCTGCGGCCCAGCAGCTCGACGAGCTGTGCCACCGCGACGGCGAACGCGCCCAGCACGGTCACCGTGCCCAGCAGGTGCCCCCAGGCGTTGGTCGCCCGCCCGCCCAGCAGCAACACGAGAGCACCCGCCAACGGCAGTGCGATCGGCAACCACACCGGCAGAGCCACGGCTAGTTCCTCAGCAGGTTCGCCGCATCCACCGACGCCGACCGACGCGCCCGGAAGATCGCCATGATGATCGCCAGCCCGATCACCACCTCACACGCCGCCACCACCATCACGAAGAACGCCACCACCTGTCCGTCGAGCTGACCGTGCATGCGTGAGAACGTCACGAACGCCAGGTTGCAGGCGTTCAGCATCAGCTCCACGCACATGAACATGACGATCGCGTTGCGCCGCAGCAATACTCCGGCGGCGCCGATCGTGAACAACAGGATCGACAGGTACAGGTAATACGACGGGTTCACGTGTCCCTCCGCGGCGTCAGGATGGCACTGACCGACAGTTCCGAACTCGAACCGTCGGGCAGGCGCGCGGGCGCGTCGACGGCGTTGTGCCGCGCATACACCCCGGGATTGGGCATCGGGGTGGGATGGCCACCCTCGACGAAGCGTTCGACGGCCAACTCGCGCTGGGTCTTGCGGCGGTCGAGGCGCTCCCGATGGGTGAGCACCATGGCGCCGAGTGCCGCGGTGATCAGCAGGGCGCTCGTCAGCTCGAACGCCCAGAGGTACCGCACGAAGATCAGGGCGGCCAGCCCCTCGACGTTCGACGCGGGGTTCGCGGGTGGGGCGGCAGGCCCGACCGCCGCGAGGTTGCCGACGCCGGCGATGAGCAGCAGGCCGAAGGCGACGCCGGCCACCGCCGCCGCAACCCGTTGGCCCCGAATGGTTTCCGCCAGCGAGTCCGCCGAATCGACCCCGATGAGCATCAGCACGAACAGGAACAGCATCATCACCGCACCGGTGTAGACGACGACCTGCACCACCCCGAGGAACACGGCGTCCTGGGCGATGTAGAGCACCGCCAGGATGATCATGGTGCACGCGAGGAAGATCGCCGAGTACACCGCCTTCGGCGCGGCGATCATCGCCACCGCGAACCCCACCGCCAGGATGGCCAGCACCCAGAACAGGATCGCCTCCGCCATCAGCGGACCGCCTCGTCGTGCGGCGTGATCAACCCCGCCGCACCCACGTTGCCGCGGTAGTAGTCCTCGTCGGTGCTGCCCTCGGCCATGGCGTGCGGTGGCGGTGTCATCTCCGCGCCCAGGGGGGCCAACAGTTCGTCCTTGCCGTAGATCAGGTCGGCCCGGTTGTCGTCGGCCAGCTCGTAGTCGTTGGTCATCGTCAGTGCCCGCGTGGGGCAGGCCTCGATGCAGAGTCCGCACCCGATGCACCGGAGATAGTTGATCTGGTACACCCGGCCGTAACGCTCTCCCGGCGAGAAGCGTTCGGCGTCGGTGTTCGACGCGCCCTCCACGAAGATCGCGTCCGCCGGGCACGCCCAGGCACACAGCTCGCACCCGATGCACTTCTCCAGGCCGTCGGCATACCGGTTGAGCTGGTGACGCCCGTGATAGCGCCCGGCGACCGGACCCGGCTGCTCCGGATACTGCTCGGTGACGGGCTTCTTGAACATCGTGGCGAACGTGACGCCGAAGCCGGCGACCGCGTCAACGAACTTGGCCATGGACGACCTCCCGTGCGGAGTGGGTGGGAATCGGGGGCACCGGGAAGGCGCCGTCGACGTCTGCCGTGACATGCTGCGCGCGTGCCCGTTTCGCGCGCAGCGTGGTCCACAGGTACAGCAGCAGACCGACGCCCACGACCGCGCCCACCGAGACGAGCACCGCCGCCCAGGTGTCCTGGCCCTCGGGGCGCAGCGTCCGCACCACCGCCACCGTCGCGATCCAGGCCAGCGAGATGGGGATCAGCACCTTCCAGCCCAGCGCCATGAACTGGTCGTAGCGCATGCGCGGCAGCGTCGCCCGCAGCCACATGAACACGAACAGGAACGTCCACACCTTCGCGACGAACCACAGCAGCGGCCACCACCCCGAGTTGGCGCCGTCGATCAGGTTGAACGGGAACGGCGCCTGCCAACCACCCAGGAACAGCGTGGTGGCCAGGGCCGACACCGTGGCCATGTTGACGTACTCGGCCAGCATGAACATCGCGAACTTCAACGACGAGTACTCGGTGTGGAAGCCACCCACCAATTCGCCCTCGGCCTCCGGCAGGTCGAACGGCGCACGGTTGGTCTCACCGACCATCGACGTGACGTAGACGAAGAACGACGGCAGCAGCAGGAACACGTACCACAGGCCCTGCTGGCGGGCCACGATCTCCGACGTGGACATGGTGCCCGCATAGAGGAACACCGCGGCGAACGACAGCGCCATCGCGATCTCATAGGAGACGACCTGCGCACTGGAGCGCAAGCCGCCGAGCAGGGGATAGGTGGAACCGGATGCCCACCCCGCCAACACGATCCCGTAGACCCCGATGGAGGTGACCGCCAGGACGTACAGCACTGCCACGGGCAGATCGGTCAGCTGCAGTGGCGTCTGGTGGCCGAACACGCTCACCATGCCACCCAGCGGAATCACCGCGAACGCCATGATGGCCGGGATCACCGAGATCACCGGCGCCAGCAGGTAGATCGGCTTGTCCACGCCCGCCGGGATCAGCCCCTCCTTGAGGGCCAGCTTCACCCCGTCGGCCAGGCTCTGCAACAGCCCGAACGGGCCCACGCGGTTGGGTCCGTAGCGCATCTGCATGCGTCCCAGCAGCTTCCGCTCGACCAGGATGGCCACCAGCACCGTCAGCAGACAGAACACGAAGACCGCGAGCGCCTTACCCAGCACCAGCCACCACGGGTCGTGGCCGAACGACGACAGATCGGGATACGTCATCCGGCGCCACCTTCCCTGGCGATCGGGACGAGCGTGCCGACGGTACCGGCGCCGAGTCCCATGGGCGCCCAGACGATGCCGTCGGGCATGTCGACGATCTCGACGGGCAACCGCACCCCGCCGACGGTCACCTGGTCGCCGTCGGCCGCACCGATGCCCGCCGCCGTCCGCGCCGCCATCCGCGCGACGGCGGGGCGCGCCGTGCCCGCCAGATGCGGTTCGCCGTCCTGCAACCTGCCGTGGTCCAGCAGCATGCGCCATCCGGCCAGCACCGCCGTCGTCGCGCCCGCCGCGGGCACCGGCTGCGGTGCGACGTCGGGTGGGGTGACGGCACCCTGCCAGGCGCCCAGGTTCACGAGTTCGGTGCGCGCGGCCTCGACGGTCGGCAACGCCAGATCGACGCCCACCTCGTCGGCCAGCGCCGACAGCACCCGGGCGTCACCGGTGGCCTGCGGGGTCAGCGCGGCGCCGAACGGGCGCAACCGGCCCTCCCAGTTGACGAACGCACCGGCCTTCTCGGCGACCGGGGCGACGGGGAACACCACGTCGGCGCGCTCGGTGACGGCGCTGTGCCGCAGCTCGAGGCTCACCACGAACCCCGCGGCGTCGACGGCGGCCAGCGCGGCATCCGGGTCGGGCAGGTCGGCGAGGTCGACGCCGCCGACCAGCAGCGCCGACAGCGTGCCGGCCGAGGCGGCCGCGAGCATCCCGGCGGTATCCCGTCCCGCCGTGGCGGGCAGGTCGTCGACGTGCCATGCCGCGGCGACCTCGGCGCGGGCGCCG